>JBDSAB010000566.1:0-2848 GCA_039922395.1 Caldimonas sp. | reverse complement strand
GCGTGGAGCGACTTTCCGTCGATCGCCATCGTGCCGGCCGAGCGCTCGAACACGCCGGCCAACGCGGCGAGCAACGACGATTTCCCCGATCCGTTCGGACCGAGCACGACCCAGATCTCGCCGGGTCGGACTTCGAAGTCGAGCCGCTCGAACAACCAGCGACCCTCGGGGGAGCTGCCGGCACGCAAGCCGAGGCCTTGGACCTGCAAGAGCGGTGCGCTGGCGTCTGTCGAGCGGGGGTCCTCCGATGGCGACGGCGCGCCTGCGGAGCTCGAAGGCGACGCCGCGCGCGGGGTGCCGGCCCGGCCATCCTGTGATCGGTTCACCGCATCCGCCTCCGTCCGCCTTGCAACAGCAGAAAAAGGAACGAGGGAACGCCGACGGCGGCCGCGATGACGCCGACCGGCAGCTGCACCGGCGCGACGACCGTGCGCGCGACCGCATCGGCCAGCACCACGAACGAGCCGCCGCCGAGCGCGCTCGCCGGAAGCAGGACCGCGGCCGGGCGCGCACCGATCAGCCGCAACGCATGCGGCACGACCAGCCCGACGAAGCCGATCGCGCCGGCCGTCGCGACCGCGGCGCCGGTGGCCAGTGCCGCGGCGGCGAGCGCGATGCGTCGACGACGCACGACCGGTACGCCGAGCGTCGCCGCCCACGCATCGCCTCGGGCAAGCCAGTCGAGCTGGCGCGCGGTCGGCCACACGAGGGCCAGCGCGACGACCCAGGCGAACCAGGCAACGCCCCATTGGGTCGCGCCGTTGAGGTCACCGAGGAGCCAGAACACCATGCCCCGCAATTGCATCTCGGAGGCGAGCACGAGCAGCATCGAGACGAACGCCGAACAGGCCGTCCCGATCATCACGCCGACCAGCAACAGCGCCACCGACGACTCCTGCGTGGCGGCGAGGCCGGTGCGTCCGAGCAGGCGCCACGACAGCAGGAAGAGCACGGCCGCCGCGGCTAGCGCACCGACTCCGGCGCCGATCGCGACGCCCCACTCCGGCAGCAGCAACGCGCCGCCGAGCGTGCCGAGCCAGAGCATCAGCAACGCGCCGACCGAGGCGCCGCCCGACAGGCCGAGCACGTACGGATCGGCGAGTGGATTGCGGGTCAGCAGCTGCATCAGTGCGCCCGCGAGCGCGAGCGCGGCACCGGCACCGAAGCCCGCGAGCACGCGCGGGACACGGATCTTCCAGAGGATCTCGGGGGTCGCCCAGCCCCACCCCGACGAGCCCGCCGCGACGCCGACCGCCATCGCGATGACGGCGAGCGCAAGCATGGTGACGAGCGGTCGGACCATCGGCGTGGGCGAAGGTCAGAAGCCGAGGCCGTCGTAGCGAAGGCCGAGCCAGGCCTGCCGGCCGAGCGCGGGGTAGTCGCGCACCGCTTCGTAGCGGCGATCGAAGGCATTCAGCAAGCGGGCCTCGAGACGCCATCGCGGCGCGAATTGATAACGCGCCTGCAGGTCGACGACCTGATGGCCCGGCAACTGCGCGCCGCCTTCCGGTCGTCCACCGACGCGCAGCAGATCCGCGCCGGCGCTCCAGGCCTCGCCCGTCCACTCGGCGCCGAGCGACTCCTGGTGTGCGGCGCGGCGCGGCAGGCGCTCGCCGGTCGCATCGTCCTTCGCATCGAGGAAGTCGATCGTCGCCCTCCAGGTGATCGCGCCGGTGCGGTGGCGGGCGGCCAAGGTCGCACCTTGCAACGTCGCCCGGTTGACGTTGCGGGCGCAGCCGAAATCGTAGGCCGGATCGGCCGGGCAGAACGAGCGATCGAACTCGTACGCGATCAGGTCGCGCACCCGATTGCGGTACAGCGTCGCGCTGGCCGATGTGTCGAGCCCTTGCCATTGCAACGCCACTTCGATGCTGCGCGCCCGCTCGGGACCGACTGTGGAGACGCCAAAGCCCGGGTAGTACAGGTCGTTGAAGGTCGGTGCCCGAAACGCGGTGCCACCGACCGCGCGCAAGGTCAGTCCAGGCCGCAGATCGACCGCGAGGCCGAGCTTGCCGGTGCTGACGTCGCCGTAGACCGAATTGCGGTCCTGGCGTCCGTCGGCCTGCACCTTCAGCGGACCGAACGAACCGGTGTAGCCGAGGACCAGCGCGTTCGTGTGCCGGCGCAGTGAACCGCCGAAGACCGTCGCCTCGACGCGTTCCTCGAGGCGCTCGACGGCGGCCACGAACTGTTGATCGACGAGCGGCGTCCATGCGCCCTGCCACGTCAGCTGGCGGCGACGGGTTTCGAACCGGCTCGGGTCGCGGTCGCCGCTCAACAGCTTGTCGGACTGCGTCGAGAGTTGGACGGTCGTCGTCCACTGCTTCGTCAACTCGCCGCGGTAGTCGAGCGTCGCAACCTGCGTGTCGAAGCGGTTGCGAAGATCGCCTGTCGGGTCCGGATCGAACGTCGGCGCCAGGTATTCGGCACCGTCGTATTGGGAGCGCAACCGATTGGCGACGACGGCTGCGCCGACGCGGTGGCCGGGTGCCAAGGTGATGCCGCCGCGCGCCTGCAGGTCGGTGCGCCGATAGCCGTCGCGATCGGGATTGAACAGGCCGAAGGTGTCATCGGGTTTCACCGCCGAGATGCCGCGGCTGGCTTCGCGGCCAAGCGACACCGCATAGTCGAGCAGGCCGCTCGCACCGCTGAGCGCCGCATTGAGACGGCTCGAGTGCAACTCGCCGAGAGCGGCCTCGGCGGTCAGGCGTGGCGCACCGCTGCCGCGGCGGGTGATGATCTGGACCACGCCGCCGACCGCATCGGCGCCGTACAGGCTCGAGGCCGGGCCGCGCAGGATCTCGATGCGCTCGATCTGCGACATCGCGATGCCTGCGAAGTCGACCTG
>JBDSAB010000565.1:0-8468 GCA_039922395.1 Caldimonas sp. | reverse complement strand
ACGAGGTGCCAGACTTCGTCGAACGGCGCCGCGCTGCCGTCCTTCTCTTCACGGATCAGGCCGTGGAAGCGCACGCTGACCACTTGCGACGCGCCTTCGGTCTCCACGTCGAGCACCTCGGCATCGATGCGGACGACGTCGGTCGTCTGGCTGGTGCCGGCCCGCTCCTGCAGGTCGACGCGCAGCGACGCAAACATCTCCGGCGTCGTGAAGGCGCGCAGGTCGTTCAGGTCACCGCTGTCGTTGGCGGCTTGCATGCGGATGAAGATCATCTTCGCGATGCGCTCGAAGCCCGGAGCGTCGAAGCCGGCCGGCAGATGGCCGGCGGCCGGGCTGGCGGCGGCCGCGGCGAGCGGCGCTGCGGCGGTCGTTGCCGCAGTGGCCGGCGCGCCCCAGCCGCTCCCGCCGGTGACCGGCGGCGTGGCACCTGCGCCGGCACCGGCGAACTGCATGCCTTGCGGCGCGCGGTCGGCGGCCGGGTTCGGGCCGAAGCGGCGCAGCAGGAAGCGGATCGCGACGATCGCGATCACGCCGATCAGCACCATCATCAGGATGTTGCCGAACTCGGCGCCGAGGCCAAGGTGGCTCATCAGCGCCGCGATGCCGAGGCCGGCGGCGAGGCCGGCGATCGGGCCCATCCACGAGCGCTTCGGCGCGGCGGCGGCGGCCGGTGCGGCGCCCGCCGTGGCCGGGGCCGCGGCGTTCGTCGCCGGCTTCGCCGGCAGCGCGTCGGGTGCGGGACGTGCGGGCACGCTGCGCTGCATGCCGGCCGAGCCGCCTGCGCCGAGGCGCTTGGCGTCGGCGTCGGATGGCGCCATGCCGATCGAGACGATGCCCGCGAAGAGTGCCAGTACCAGTGCTTTCTTCATCTCAGTCCTCCAAGCCGGTTGCGGCCCAGTGGCGCGATCATATAAGGCGCCAATGACCTTTTCCGGATGTCTGGGCGCGATCGTGAAAAGCAAGGGCTGTTGCAGGCCCGCTGAAGCGAAGGTTTGCGCTGCGGCGCAGCGTTGACAGCGCCGCGCGCCGCGTGCCAGACTCGCCGCCCGTTCCGCGCCGAACCTCGTTCGGCTCCCGTGAACCGGCGTTCCACGCGAACAGGAGGTGCCCGATGTCCAAGATCCACACTGCCCTTGTCCTCTCGTCGGCCGCTGCGTGAGCAGCCGGTAGCGCCACCTCTCCGTTTGCTTTTCGATCCATGCATCGGCGCCTCGCGCGGATGACCTGATCGACACGCTGCCTTAGCGAAGGCCCGCCTCGAACCTCAATCGGTTCGACGGTCCGGACCCTCCGGCTCCCCGCGCCGTCATCGCGCGGCCGACGTTTCACCGCTGCAGGTCCGCTCGTGCGTGCGCGCGCGATCGGACCGATGTCGGCCCGCGCCGGCGTCCTCGTCGAAACGAAGAGCCAGAGACTTTCATCACCATGATCGAGATTGATTTCGAGCGCTTGCGCTCGCTGGGCCTGACGCCCGCACGGGCCGCTGACGCGGCTGCTCTTTCAGCCACCCTCGCCGAGCCGGGACGCCTGATGCGGCTGGTCGAGATCCACCGCGAGACCGTCCATCTGCACGACGGCAACGGCGTGATCAGCGCCCGCCTGCCGACCCGTTTCGTGCGCGAGATCGAAGTGCAGGACGTCGGCATGGCGGTCGGCGACTGGGTCGTCGCCAGCGTCGACCGCCACGGCGACTGCTGGGTCCTGAGTCGGGTTCCGCCGGAGACCCACATCGCGCGCCGCGATGCCGACGGACGCCGCCATGCGGTCGTCAGCAACGTCGACACCGCGCTGCTCGTGATGGGCCTCGACGACGACTTCAACCCGCGTCGCATCGAGCGCTATCTCGCGCTCGTGCAGGCCAGCGGCGTGCGGCCGGTCGTCGTGCTGACCAAGGCCGACGTCGTCGCGAAGATGCCGGGCCGGCTCGACGAGCGCCTGGCTGCGCTGAAGGGCCGCCTGCCGGCGCAGATCGACCGTATCGCCGTCGATGCGACTGCGCCGTCGGCCGCGCTGGCGCTGACACCCTACCTCGCGGCCGGTCAGACGCTGGTGATGCTCGGCTCGTCGGGTGCGGGCAAGTCGACCTTGACCAACACGCTGCTCGGCGCGGCGACGCAGGACACCGGCGCGGTGCGCGAGAGCGACGGCCGGGGCATGCACACGACGACCGCGCGCTCGCTGCATCAGCTGGCCGGCGGTGCCTGCGTGATCGACACGCCGGGGGTGCGGACCTTGCGCCCGGATACCGATGCCGCGACGTTGGCGGCCAGCTTCGACGACATCGAGGCGCTGTCCGGGCGCTGTCGCTTCCGTGACTGCAATCACCATGACGAGCCCGGCTGCGCGGTGCGCGAGGGCATCGATCCGGACCGCCTGCGCAACTACCAGAAGCTGCTGCGCGAATCGCGTCGCGACACGGTCGGCGCGCTCGAGCGTCAGCGCGTGGCCGCGGTCTGGAAGGCGCGCGGGCGGGCGACGCGGGCCTGGATGAAGATCAAGCGCGGCGAGGCGTGAACTGGCCGACGCAGCGGATTGCTGCATCGTGCAGCGGGCGCGCGGTCCTTGGTCGCACTGACGTCGAGGGTCGCCGAGGGTCGCCGAGGGTCGCCGAAGGTCGCCGAAGGTCGCCGATTGCGGCGGTTGCCTAGAACGGCGCGGCGCTGGCGAAGTCGACCCGTGCGCCGGTATCGGGATGCGGGAAGCCCAAGGCCGTCGCGTGCAGCAGCAGCCGATCGGCAGCCGCCTGCACGCTCGGCGGCGCGTACAGCGCGTCACCGAGGATCGGATGGCCGAGCGCCTGCAGGTGCACGCGCAACTGGTGCGAGCGGCCGGTGACGGGCATGAGCTCGATGCGCGTCCGACCAGCGCACGCGTCACGCGCGAGCACGCGGTAACGCGTCAGCGATGGCTTGCCTTGATCGGGGTCGACGATCTGACGCGGCCGGTTCGGCCAGTCGGCGATCAGCGCCAGGTCGATCTCGCCGGTGTCCGCCTCGACGAGGCCATCGACGATCGCGACGTAGGCCTTCTCGACGGCGCGTGCCGCGAACGCCATGCCGAGATGCCGATGGGCAGCGGCACCGCGGGCCAGCACGACAAGGCCCGATGTCGCCATGTCGAGCCGGTGCACGATGAGGGCGTCGGCATGCCGGGCCTGGATGCGTGCGGCGAGGCAGTCGCTGTTCTCGGCGCCGCGGCCCGGCACCGTCAGCAGGCCCGCCGGCTTGACGGCGACGATGCAGTGATCGTCCAGATGCAAGATCGCGACGAGACTGCACGCATTTGCATCCGCTTCGAACGCAGTGGACGAAAGTGGGGCGATCGAACGCGCAGCACCCTCGCTCCGCGCCGCCGCGCGCGCGGCCGACGCGGTCATGCCCGCGTCGCGCCCTGCATCAGTCCGGAGCCGAGGATGCGCGTGCCGGGCTGGCCGGCCCGCATCGCCGTCAGCATCGCCGCGGCGACGTCGCCCGCAGCGATCGGGCGCACGCCCTTCGGCACGAAGCCCATCACCGGGCGCAGCAGGCGCGCGACCAGCACCTCGGCGTTGCGGACCGGCTGGCCGAGCGCGGCGCGGTCGCCGATCAGCAGCGACGGCTGCGCGATCACCAGCGTCTGGTAGCCGAGGCCGCCGATGGCCTCCTGCATCTCGCCCTTGACGCGGTTGTAGAACACGTGCGAATGGGCATTTGCGCCGAGCGCCGACACGACCGCAAGGCGGGTCGCGCCGGCCGATCGCGCAGCCTTGGCGATGCCGACCACGTAGTCGAAGTCGACCAGTCGGAACGCCTCTTGCGAGCCGGCGGTCTTGATCGTCGTGCCGAGCGCGATGTAGACGTCGTCGACGGCCGGAAACGGCGCCGGCAGCTTCGCGAAGTCGACCTTCCGCAGCGCGAGCTTGGGATGGGACGCGATGTCGCTCGCGGCGCGGCGGACCAGCACGGTGACGCGCTTGCAATCGGCGGCAGCGAGCAACTGCGCGAGGAGGGTGCGGCCGATCAAGCCGGTCGCGCCGGCCAGCAGGGCGGTGCGCGACGTCGGGGGCGCTTCGGTCATGCGCGACTCTAGCGCCGCACAGTCCTTCCGTCGACGGTCGGCGGCGGCTGCGTTGGCACCGAGAGTGGCCCGGCGCGTGCAACGCCGCGCGTTCGGATCAGCGCTTGGGTTGCGTCAGCCGGGCCGGCGGCCGACCTTCATGCCGACCTTCCGGACGCGGACCCTGCGGCCGCGGTGGTTGGGCCTGCGGCTCGCGCGCCGGTGCCCGTCCGCCACCGTTCGTCGCGTGCGACGGCGCGGCCGGTCGGCTGCCGTGCTCGTGGCGATTCGGCGTGCCGCCGCCGGAGCGGGCGCCGCCCTGGCCACCGTCACGACGGGCGTGACCGCCACCGCCGCCACCGCCACCATGTCCGCCGCGACCGTTCGCATGGTGGCGCACGCCACCGCGGCTGGCGCCTTCGCCGATCACCATCCGGCCGAGCACGATCGGCTCGGGCCGCTCATGGGAAGGGGGTTCGAAGCCGGGCACGATCTCCTTCGGGATCTCGCGCTTGATCAGGCGTTCAATGTCGCGCACGAAGCCGTTCTCGTCGACGCAGACCAGCGACACGGCTTCGCCGGTCGAGCCGGCGCGGCCGGTACGGCCGATCCGGTGCACGTAGTCCTCCGGCACGTTCGGCATCTCGAAGTTGACGACGTGCGGCAACTGGTCGATGTCGATGCCGCGTGCGGCAATGTCGGTCGCGACCAGCACCGTCAGCTCGCCCTTCTTGAAGTCGGCGAGCGCCTTGGTGCGCGCCGTCTGGCTCTTGTTGCCGTGGATCGCCATCGCGCTGATGTCCTGCTTCAGCAGGTGCTCGACGAGTCGGTTCGCGCCGTGCTTCATGCGCGTGAAGACCAGCACCTGGTGCCAGTCGTTCTCTTTGATGAGGTGCGTCAGCAGGTCCTTCTTCATCTCGCGGCCGACCGGATGGATCTTCTGCGCGATGTTGTCGGCGGTCTGGTTGCGGCGCGCGACTTCGATCAGCACCGGCTGGTTCAGCAGGCGGTCGGCGAGGTCCTTGATTTCGTCGCTGAAGGTCGCCGAAAAGAGCAGGCTCTGCTTCTTCTGCGGCAGGACCGCGAGGACCTTCTTGACGTCGTGGATGAAGCCCATGTCGAGCATGCGATCGGCTTCGTCGAGCACGAAGATCTCGACATGCGAGAGGTCGAGCGTGCGCTGCTGATGGTGGTCGAGGAGGCGTCCCGGCGTCGCGACGAGGATGTCGACACCACGCCGCAGCTTGTCGATCTGCGGCTGCATGCCGACGCCGCCGAACATCACCATGCTCGAGAGCTTGGTGTACTTGCCGTAGGTGCGCACGCTTTCCTCGACCTGCGCGGCGAGCTCGCGGGTCGGGGTGAGGATCAGGGCGCGGATCGGCAGCTTGCCGCGCGCATCGCGGACCGCCGGATGCGCCATCAGGCGCTGCAGCAGCGGCAAGGTGAAGCCGGCGGTCTTGCCGGTGCCGGTCTGGGCGCCGCCCATCACGTCACCGCCGGACAGCACGGCAGGGATGGCTTGCGCCTGGATCGGCGTCGGAACGGTATAGCCGTGTTCGTGAACGGCGCGCAGCAAAGGCTCGGCGAGGCCGAGGGTGTCAAAGGACATGGGATTCCAAGAAGATCGGCCTGTCGCCCGAATCGTCGAGCGCCAGTCGGGAGGCAGATGGGGAAGGAGTCGGAATCGACTGCGGCAGCGGCGACTGGAACTGGGCTGCGCAGCCTGCATTGTAAGGTGGGCGCGGCTTCGGCGACGGATCGCAGGGTCATCGGCGGCGTGACCGAGTCGGCGTCTATGGGTGCACGGGACGCAGCGCCGGACGATCGGACTTACCATTGACGATGACTGACAGCTCTCCCCCTGGAGCCCGTGTGTTGAGCGAGTCCGACATTCGGCAGCGGTTGGCCGCGATCCTGGCGGCCGATGTGGCCGGCTACTCCCGACTGATGAACTTGGACGAGCCAGGCACCGTCGCCGCGCTCGATCGTGCGCGCGCCGTCTTCCAGGCCTCGATCGATGCGAATCAGGGCCGCGTGATCGACATGGCGGGCGACTCGGTCCTCGCGATCTTCGAGACCGCGAGCGGCGCGGTCGGTTCGGCGCTCGCGATCCAGCGCCAGCTCGCCGACTCGTCGGCCGGGGTCGCCGAAGACAGTCGCATGCAGTTCCGGATCGGCATCCACCTCGGCGATGTGTTCGAGAAGGCCGACGGCACGATCTACGGCGACGGCGTCAACATCGCGGCCCGCCTCGAGAGCCTGGCCGAGCCGGGTGGTGTGGCGGTGTCCGACGCGGTGCAGTGCGCGATCCGCAAGCGCCTGACCGCAACCTTCGACGACCTCGGCGAGCAGCAGGTCAAGAACATCGCCGAACCGGTGCGCGCCTACCGGGTCTATGACGCGGTCCGATCGGGCAGCGCGCCGGCCGCTCCGACGCCGATCGCGCCGGGTCGGGACGCCGGGCTGGCCGCGCCGCGCGACCGCGCCGACAAGCCGTCGATCGCGGTGCTGCCGTTCAACAACATGAGCGGCGATGCCGAGCAGGAGTTCTTCGCCGACGGCACCACCGAGGACATCATCACCGAGCTGTCGCGCTTCCGCGAGCTGTTCGTGATCTCGCGCAACTCCTCGTTCAAATACAAGGGCAAGGCGGTCGAGGTGCAGAAGTTCGCACGCGACCTCGGCGTCCAGTACGTCGTCGAAGGCAGCGTGCGCAAGGTCGGCAAGCGCGTGCGCATCACGGTGCAGCTGATCGACGCCGAGACCGATCGCCACGTCTGGGCCGAGCGCTACGACCGCGACCTCGAGGACATCTTCGAGATCCAGGACGAGGTGACGCGCTCGATCGTCGCGGTCCTCCCGGGCCGGATCGAAGCGGCCGCGCGCGACCGCGCCGCCCGCACGACGACCGACAACCTCGATGCCTACGAGTGCGTGCTGACCGGCAAGGTGCTGCACCACCGCAGCAATCGCGAGGACAACGCGCGCGCCCAGCGCCTGCTCGACCGCGCGATCCAGCTCGACCCGGGCTATGCGCACGCGCATGCCTGGAAGGGCTGCGTGCTCGGCCAGACCTGGGTCTACGGCTGGTGCGAGGACCGCGACGAAACGCAGCGACAGGTCGCAGCGTCGTTGCAGACTGCGCTCGCGCTCGACGACAACGACTGCGACGTGCACCGGATCCTGGCCGCGGTCAACGTGATCCGCGACGACCACGAGCAGAGCGTCTACCACCAGCGGCGCGCGCTCAGCCTCAACCCGAACGACGACCTTGTGGTGGTGCAGCAGGGCGAAGTGCTGGTCTGGCAAGGCCAGGCCGCGGAGGGCATCGAGTGGATCCGCCAGGCGATGCGGCTCAACCCATACCACCCGGAGCGCTTCTGGAGCCACCTGGGGCGGGCCTGCTACGCCGCGCGCCGTTATGCCGAAGCGGTCGAGGCGCTGAAATGCCTCACCGCGCCCGATGCGATGCAGCGAGCGCTGCTGGCCTCGTGTCATGTGCAGCTCGGCGACATGCCCGCCGCCGAGCGGGCGCACCAGGCGACCCTGGCGATCGCACCGGCTTACCGGATCTCCGACTTCATGCCGACCCTGCACTATCGGCGCCCGGAAGACCGCGAGCACCACCGCGAGGCGCTCGAGAAGGCCGGATTCCCGCCCTGAGGCTTCGGTCGCCGGCAGCGGCGACAATAGGCGATTGGCCCGCGTGTTCCGCGCGGGCCCTTCCATTTTCAGAACCCGGTTTCGGCTCGCACCATGGCTCAGTACGTCTTCACAATGAATCGGGTCGGCAAGATCGTGCCGCCCAAGCGCCAGATCCTCAAGAACATCACGCTGTCGTTCTTTCCCGGCGCGAAGATCGGCGTGCTCGGTGTGAACGGCTCGGGCAAGAGCACCTTGCTGAAGATCATGGCCGGCATCGACGACGACATCGAGGGCGAAGCGACCCCGATGCCGGGCCTGAAGATCGGCTACCTGCCGCAGGAGCCGGTGATGAACCCGGACCAGACCGTGCGCGAAGCGGTCGAGGAGGGCATCGGCGGCGCGCTCGCTGCGAAGAAGCGGCTCGACGAGGTGTACGCCGAATACGCCGAGCCCGATGCCGATTTCGACAAACTGGCGGCCGAGCAGGCCGAACTCGAGGCGGTGATCGCCGCCGCCGGCTCCGAGAACACCGATCTGCAGCTCGAACTGGCAGCCGACGCACTGCGCCTCGCGCCATGGGATGCGGTGATCGGCCAGCTGTCGGGCGGCGAGAAACGCCGCGTCGCACTGTGCCGGATGCTGCTGTCGAAGCCCGACATGCTGCTGCTCGACGAGCCGACCAACCACCTCGACGCCGAATCGGTCGACTGGCTCGAGCAGTTCCTGCAGCGCTTCCCCGGCACGGTCGTCGCGATCACCCACGATCGCTACTTCCTCGACAACGC
>JBDSAB010000564.1:0-4025 GCA_039922395.1 Caldimonas sp. | reverse complement strand
ACCGTGGAACGGTTCCCCGCGGCGACGGCCGGTTGAAGGCGACGGCTAGGCGCCATCACCTGCCGCGATTGCGGCCGAAGAGGAAGGTGGCAACGGCCAGAATCACGAAGACGATGAAGAGGATCTTGGCGATGCCGGCGGCGCCGG
This sequence comes from Caldimonas sp., assembly GCA_039922395.1. GTDB lineage: Bacteria > Pseudomonadota > Gammaproteobacteria > Burkholderiales > Burkholderiaceae_C > Schlegelella_A. Next base: position 3,878 of record JBDSAB010000564.1, on the reverse strand, counting down.
CAGCGATGCCGCCGAAACCGAGCACGGCGGCGATCAGTGCGATCACCAGGAACACGACGGCGTAGTGAAGCATCTTGGACTCCTTGTGGACTGCGGCATCGCGAAGATCGCGGTGTCTCGACAGGCTGGGTGCATCTTCCCCGCGCCGCATTCAACCGGCGATAGGCGCTCGGCCTTGATCGCTGACGGTGCGGCGTCTCACCGCTCGTAAGACCTCTCCGACGCTGCCGGCAAGGCGTCAACGCCGTCAGCGCCGGCGCGGTCGTGCCAAACTTCGAAGGCCGCCGATCAAGCCTCGTCTCATGCCTGAACCTGACACTGCCTTGCCGCCACCGGTGGCTGCACGACCGCCCCGCTCCTCTGCCACCGTCGTCGTTGTCCGCGATGCCGGTCGCGGCATCGAGGTGCTGCTGTCGCGGCGGGCCGAGCGCGGCGACCACAACAGCGGGGCGTGGGTGTTTCCGGGCGGCATCGTCGACGCCGGCGACCGACAGGCGCATTCGTTTTGCGCCGGCCTCGACGATGGGCAGGCCAGCGAGCGGCTCGGCATCGCTGCCGGCGGGCTCGACTACTACATCGCGGCGGTGCGCGAATGCTTTGAGGAATCGGGTCTGCTGTTCGGCAGCACGGATGGTGCGCTGATGGAGGTCGACGCTGTCGCCACCGAACGGCTGGCGCCGTGGCGCGGCTGGCTCCATCGCGGCGAGCGCACGCTGAGCGAGTTCTGCACGACGTTCGGTCTGCGGCTCGCCGTCGACCGGCTGATCTACCTGAGTCACTGGATCACGCCGATCGGGCGCGCGAAGCGCTTCGACACGCGCTTCTTCCTCGCGGTCGCGCCGCCGGTCCAGACCGCCGTGCACGACGGCCATGAGTTGGTCGAGCAGCTCTGGCTCAAGCCAGCCGATGCGTTGCATGAACGCGCCGCGCTGAAGCTGTTGACACCGACCCAGAAGACCCTCGAACTGCTGATGCGCTTCGAGAGCATCGCCGCGCTGCTCGCGTGGGCCGGTGCAGACCGCAAGGTCGTGCTGACGGTGCCGCGCATCGGCAACGGTGGCCAGGGCGTCCGCACCGTGATGCCGGACGAGCCGGCCTGGGCCGAGCTCGGCCGCATCGACCCCAAGGGCAGCGGCCAGCATTCGTACGACATCCAGCCCGATGTCGCGGTGCGGCTCTCGCCGCGCCTGATCCGTGTGACCGCCAACAACGGCAGCATGATGACCGGGCCGGGGACCAACACCTACCTGCTCGGCGGTGGCGCCGAGAACGAGTGGGCGGTGGTCGATCCGGGGCCGCTCGGAGAGCACCATGTGCGCGCGGTCGTCGACGCCGCACCGGGCCCGATTCGCTGGATCTTCGCGACCCACACGCACGTCGATCATTCGCCGGCGACGGTGCTGCTGAAGTCGCTGACCGGCGCGCGCGTCCACGGCCGCCTGCCGGATCACCGCGAGTGGCAGGATGCGACGTTCGCTCCCGAAATCTCGCTGCAGGGTGGCGAGCGCTTCGAGCTGCCGGGCTCGACGACGCTGCGCGCGATCCACACGCCCGGCCACGCGTCGAACCACATCTGCTACCTGCTCGAGGAGGAGAAGCTGCTCTTCACCGGCGACCATGTGATGCAGGCGTCGACCGTCGTGATCAATCCGCCCGACGGCGACATGGCGGCCTACATCGCCTCGCTGCGTGCACTGCTCGAAGAGGACCTCGAGTGGCTCGCGCCCGGACATGGCTTCCTGATGGCCGAGCCGAAGCGGGCGATCGAATGGATCATCGCGCACCGCCTGAAGCGCGAGGCCAAGGTGGTCGGTGCGCTGCAGGCTGAGGCCGGCGCGACGGCCGAGGCCCTGCTGCCGCGCGTCTACGACGACGTGCCAGACCGCCTCCACAAGATGGCGTTGCGATCGCTGAAGGCCCACCTGCAAAAACTGCAGGTCGACGGCCGGGCCGACGAGGCCGCGGGCCGCTGGTCGATGCGGACTTGAGCCGTAGCGTGCGAAGACAGGAATCGGCGGTGCGTCGATTCTCTGTATGACTGGACTACCCGCCTGACAAGCTCCGCCGGTCGTCCGCCGCCTCGGCCTCCAGGTGGCGCGTGCAATCGAGCAGCCCAACTTCGTGCGGCGAACGGGCCGATAGCACGGTCAGCGAGGTGTTGCCGAGCCGCTCGGGCCGGGCGATACCGTCGGCGAGGCGGGCATGCAGGTCGAGCATCGCGGCGATCACGAGGCCGTGCGTGACGACCGCGAGGTTGCCGTCGAGCGCATCGCGCAGCGTGACGATGCGGGCGAATGCATGGGCCACGCGCGCACGGAACGTCGCGATCGATTCGCCGCCCGGCGGCGCGCCGTCGAGCGTCATCGGATCGAACGGCAGCGTGTCGTAGGGCTGGCCGCGCAGATCGCCATAGTTGCGCTCGTGCAGCAGCGGCTCCCAGCGGATCGGCAACCCGCATGCGTCGGCAATGGCTTGTGCGGTCTGCGCCGCGCGCGGCAGGTCGCTGCTGACGATCGCGACTACGCCGGCGTCGACCAGACGGTTTGCGATCGCGGCGGCTTGCGCGAGGCCGCGCGGACTGAGCGGCGTGTCGGCCGGCTGCAGCGTGCGCGACGCGTTCAGCGCGGTCTCGCCGTGACGGATCAGGAAGATGCTCATGTGAAGAAAGCGGTTCGGCCTGTCACGTCGCGGTGGGCGGTTGCGACGGCGCACCGGCCGCTGCCATGCCGACGCCGAGTGCTGCCAGTTGCTCGATCTGTGCCGCGGCGAAGCCCCAGTCCTGCAGCGCCTCGCGGCCGAGCTCGCCGCGCTCGGGCGGCGGTCGGCGCGTGCCGCCGGGGGTGCGATCGAAACGCGGCACCGGCGCCGGCTGCTCGATCGTGCCGACCTTCGTGAACGCCGCGCGCGCTTGCGCATGCGGATGCGCGCGCGCTTCCGAGAACGTCAGCACCGGCGCAAAGCACGCGTCGGAGCCTTCGAACACCGTGCACCATTCGTCGCGGGTGCGGCTCGCGAAGATGCGCGTGAAGACGGTGCGCAGCTCGGGCCAGCCGGCCCGGTCCTGCTGTTTCGGCAACGGCGTCTCGGCCAGCCCGAGGCGCTCGAGCAGCTCGCGGTAGAACTTGGGCTCGATCGCGCCGATCGCGACGAAGCGATCGTCTTTCGTGCGGTAGGTGTCGTACCACGGCGCGCCGCCATCGAGCACGTTGACGCCACGCGTCTCCGACCAGGCGCCGGTCGCCTGCATGCCGGTGAACATCGTCGCGAGCAGCGAGGCGCCGTCGACCATCGCCGCATCGATGACCTGACCGCGCCCCGAGCTGCGCGCCTCGATCACCGCACAGGCGATGCCGAACGCGAGCATCATCCCGCCGCCGCCGAAGTCGCCGACCAGGTTGAGCGGCGGTGCGGGCGGCTGGTCCGGCCGACCCATCGCGTGCAGCACGCCCGACAGCGCGATGTAGTTGATGTCGTGTCCTGCGCGCTCGGCCAGCGGGCCGTGCTGGCCCCAGCCGGTCATCCGCCCATAGACGAGGCGAGGGTTGCGCGCCAGCATCGCATCGGGGCCGAGCCCGAGGCGTTCCATCACGCCGGGGCGCAGGCCCTCGATCACGACGTCGGCGCGTTCGCAGAGCCGCAGCGCCGCCTCGGCGCTCTGCGGTGACTTCAGATCGAGCGTGACCGAGCGCCGGCCGCGCATCATCACGTCGTACCACCGCTCGCGGCCGAAGCCGAGGCGTGCATCGGTCGCGCGATCGACGAGCAGCACGTCGGCGCCCATGTCGGCCAGCATCATCCCGGCGAACGGCGCAGGGCCGATCGCTTCGAATTCAAGCACCCGCAATCCGGCAAGAGGTCCCATGCGATCGATCATATCG
>JBDSAB010000563.1:0-14618 GCA_039922395.1 Caldimonas sp. | reverse complement strand
CGCGTGTCGGCTGCCACCGGACCGCGGGCAAGCATCGAAATCAAGGTGTCGGTATTCATGCGATCCCCCTTCGGGTGAGCAACAGGCTTGATGCGTCGACCGCTCAATTGAATCCCGCGCACCCTCTGTCATCCGGCTAACCTACTAGTTCGGCCCTGCAGATCGATTGGTTACAGGTAGGCGAGATTTCGGTCGCGTGCTCGGCCAAAGAATAGGTCTCGTCAGACGATTCGCCACCTCCTGGTGGTGCTGCCAAGTCGCATCCGGACTTGCGGCCTTTCGGCTCCGGTGCGGTATTGCCAATCGGGTTTCCGACCATTGGCAGTCCGAGAAGAACGATTTGTCACCAGGACTGGGATCCCGGGTAGCACGCTCTTCAACAGTACGACCTGCCCAGGATCGCGCTCGGCAACTCGACGCGCGGGCCGTTGCCCTACGACCCTGCTCGCGGAACGTGCCGTCGGCGCGTGTTCACCAGGTATGTAATGACCACCACCACGAGGACAGCAGCTTGAGAGATCAATGTCTGCGCCGAGGGATGGACTCCGAGCACGTCGATGCGCGGGAATGGGACGGGGTCAACGGAAAGTACGCCCGCTTCCTGCAAAGCGGCCGTGCCCTTGCCGGCGAGGACGACTGCCAGGACAGCGACGAGCAAAGAGCTGGCCGCAAAGAATTTGCCGATCGGCAGACGCGCACTGGTGCGCAGAAGGATCGCCGCAAGGACGCCTAAAACTGCCAGTCCGCAACCAAGTCCGGCAAGAAGCGGCAGACCATTGCCCTCGGTCCACAGCGCTGCATAGAAGAGGACCGTCTCGAACACCTCGCGGTACACGGCGACGAAGGACAAGCCGAACAACAGCCATGCCGTTCGACTGTTCAGTGCGGCCGAGAGCTTCCCCTGCAGGTAGAACTGCCAGCGGCCGGCGACGCTCTTTTGATGCATCCACATGCCTACTCCGAGCAGCACGACGGCAGCGAACAGCGAGGAGAACCCTTCCGTCAGTTCGCGACTCGCGCCACTGATGCCGACGAGGTAGGTGGCTGCCAACCAGGTGACGCCGCCGCCCGCCAGCGCTACCACCCAGCCCGCATGGACGTACCGCAGGACGTCGGGACGCTCCGCCTTGCGGAGGAAGGCGATCATGGCGACGACCACCAGCAACGCCTCGACGCCTTCTCGCAGGAGAATGGTGAGTGCGCCGATGAAGGTCGAGAGCGCGTCGTTCTCCGAAGGCGCAAGCCGACTGTCGACGCGATCGAAGAGCGCCAGGAGCGAATTCGCCGACGACTCGACTTCGGCCGGCGTGCCTGACGTTATCTTCGAGCGGTAGTTGCCCATTGCCGTTTCGACTTCGCCCATCAGCGCGGCGTCGCGCGCCTTCAGTGAGGGCTCCAGCGGCTCAAAGCCATCGAGATATGCCGAAAGCGCCAGTCGCGTCGCGCCGGCACGATCACCCGCGCGAATCGCAGCGAGGCTTTCCGTCAGCTTGCTACGGCTGAGCGATGTTGGGCTCGAACCTGAGCTCGCCAACTCGCCCGGGTGGCTCCGCGCCCAAGCCAGTGCTGGGGCGGCCACCGCCGGGCCCGTCTTCGTCGCGAGTGCCCTCTCGGACATCTGGGCCAAAGCGTCGAGGTTCCCGATCGACTCGCGTACCACCGGGCTCGACTTCCAGATCGCCAGTCCGCGGCTTCGCTCAGCATCGCTGTAAGCCAGCGACCCAGCGAAGAAAGCAACCGCCCAACGATCTTCGTCCGACAAGCGCTCCTTGAAGCTCGGCATCGCGGTTCCGCTCACGCCTTGAGAGATCACCTGAAATAGCGCCGCGATCGATCGTTCCCCCGCCCTTGAGCGGTCTGCGAGGGCAGTCGGATGCGGGTTCAATCCCGCGGCCAGGGGCCCGTCGGCGTGGCCGGTGGGTCCGTGGCAAGCGGAGCACTCCGAAGCAAACAGCGTCGCGCCTTTGGCCAGATCGGGCGCTCGTGCGGGCGACAGGGGAAACGGGTAAGACTTCAGCAGCTCGCTTGCCAAGCCGTGAGCCTTGCTGGCGACCGTTGCGGCATCGGCCTTGCTGGTCACGAGCCCCTTTAGTTCAGCGCCCTGCGACTGCAATCGCGCGCGGTCGACGCCGGCGGGAAGGGTGGCGATGTTGCGTTCAACGGTCTCCGCGAATTCGCTCATTTCCGCGAACTCGGATTCGCTCGACACCTTGCCACCGGCGACCGCGCCCGAATAGTCGACCGCGATGTAGTCCAGGAGTTGCCACGTCCGGCGAGCCGTCTCGATGCTGTCAGCGGCGGCCGCGGCGACACCAAGCGAGATCAGCCCCAGCGCGACGACGCACGCGAACCGTCGAAACCAACCCATGGCGTTCAAAATCCGCTCAACCTAACTGAGAATCATTATCGACCAGGACGCTCGACCTTCCCCGCTAAGGGGCTCTGGCTGAAGCCCTCAGGGCGTCACACGACGTTTGCAGGCGCGAGCTCGCAACTGTGCTCGGCGACCTCGATCTGAATCGTGCGTGGTGGATGGCGAAGTGTTCGCCCAGCTCCGCGCAGATCTCCCTGCGCTTGCTATCGCCCGGGAATCCTTGAGGGAAGACCAGGTGCGCAGTCAAAGCTGTCTCGATCGTGCTCATCCCCCAGATATGCACGTCATGAACTTCGGAGACGCCGGGCACCGTGGGGAGATAACTGCGAACCTTCTCGAAATCGACCCCGGCCGGAACAGCGTCGAGCGCCAACGCCACCGAGTCGCGCAGCAGACCCCAGGTGCCGAAGATCACGAGGATGGCGATCACGAGACTCACCACCGGGTCCAGCCAATGCCAGCCCGTGTAGAGGATCGCGACGCCGGCAATGACAACGCCGAGCGCGATCGCTGCGTCCCCGAGCATGTGCCGAAAGGCGGCGCGCACGTTGAGGTCGCCCTTTCGACGGGACATGAAGAGCGGGGCAGTGGCGAGGTTGTTCACCACCCCGACTGCGGCGACGACGATCACCGTCATGCCTTGTACCTCGCTCGGGTGCCTGAACCGCAGGATGGCTTCCCAGGCGATTCCTCCGGTGACGAGTAGCAGCAGCGCCGCGTTGGCCGGGCCGGCCAGGATGGATGTGCTGCGCAGCCCGTAGGTGTACCGGTTCGTCGGCGCCCGCTTGACCAGGACGCTGGCACCCCATGCGAGCAGCAAGCCGAGAACGTCGCTCAGGTTGTGGCCCGCATCGGCAAAGCGCCAGCGAATTCGACAGGACGCCGTAGACAACCTCGGCGGCGACAAAGCCGGCGTTGAGGATGACGCCAATCAGGAGAGACTTGCCGAAATCCTTTGGCGCGTGAGAGTGGCCGTGGCCCTGGCTGTGATCGTGGTCAACGTGGGCTGCTCATGCTTTGCGGATTCGCCCGAAAGGGAATGCCGAGCCGGGTCCCCGTGGGCATGGTCGCCCGCATGCTCATGAGGCATGCGGTTCTCTCGGCACGAGCGTGCGCGGGGTGGGTCGAAGTTCTTGCATCGCGTGGCGGGCAACCGTCCACGCGCCGTTGAGCGCCAGGAGGGCCATGCCTGCAGCCACGATCAGATCGGGCCACGCACGACGTGTCCCGAGCACGCCCAACGCCGCGACAGCCACTGCGATGTTGCCAATCGCATCGTTGCGCGAGCAGATCCAGACCGAGCGCATGTTCGAATCGCCTGTCCGGTACCGATAGAGCATGAGCGCCACGCCAACGTTGACGCACAGCGCCAGGACGGCGATCGCGCCCATCGTCAGTGGTTCAGGCGTGCCCCCTTGCAGGAATGACCAGATCGCTCGACCGAGCACAAACGTACCGAAGGCCGCCATGCAGAACGCCTTGATGACCGAGGCTCGCGCGTGCCAGCCGATCGCCAGTCCGAGGACGACGAGCGAGATTCCGTAGTTCGCAGAATCACCGAGAAAGTCGATCGCGTCGGCGAGCAGCGACACGGAACCCGATCGCATACTGCCCGCGATTTCGACCCCAAACATCGCGAAGTTGAGCGCAAGAGCGACCCAGAGAATCTTGCGATAGCGCGGATCGGCGCTCGGGGCGGGTGGCGCGCAGCAACTGTCTGACACTAAGGGTTTCCGGCAGAGGCTCCATGGGAACCTGTCGCAAATTCTCGTGGCTCTGGGGACCAGCGTGCGACACTGCCGCACCCACTTTGAAAAAACAAAATGGAGTCGGCGGAGGGCAAAGGGAGAGGGGGTAACTATGGGGGTAGGTGCAACCGCGATGCTGGCCTGGCGCCGCACCATTGCTCGCTATCCGACGAGGTTTCGATTCCCTTCACCCGCTCCAGCTACAGGTTTCGCATGGTCCCACACGGGACCATTTTTTTGGCCTTTACAGGGCGTAGTCCCTCGATAAGGCTCTCGGGAGATTCACGCCTGTTTCTTAGGATTCCCACTTTTTTGGGGTTACCCGTTCGCCTCGCTCGTCAATGTCTGGCGAACTCTAGCGATGCGTGAAGAGACGTCGTGCGATGTCGGCCCTCATTTTCAGCGCGGCGCATGTTCGAGGCGAGCGGTGACCGATCCAGACTGTCTGCAGACGGTCAGCTTGGGCAGGTCAACGGCTGCTCCGACCGACACGGGTCACTCGAAGGGCAATCGGACCAAGGACCGCTGCACATGCCGAACCGGTCGCACTTACGTCGCAGCCAGCGCGTTGGCCCTCGAACGACTCCTTCGACCCATGACGGCTGGCAGACCTCGACCCATCGGCGACCTTCGCGATCCGGATCGCGGCAGCGTAAAGCAGACTTCGAACCATTCAATCGCGAGCCAGAATAGATCGGTGTAGTCGCTATCGACGGAGCCGAGGATGCTTCGTGGCATCGCCGGTTGCCTGGAGGCTCCAATCCGATTCGTCGGCGCTGATGCACACTGCTGTCGTGAACGCCGAGATTCCTGTTCCGCAAATCCTTTACGCTGAATCCGACGGATTGAGCATTGCGTACCAGGTTTTTGGTCAGGGCGTGACCGATTTGGTGTTCGTTCCCGGCATCGTGTCGCACATCGAACTGAACTGGGAACACCCAGGCTTTGCGCGGATGTTTCGCGAGCTCGGTTCGCACTTTCGGGTGATCTTGTTCGACAAGCGCGGACAAGGTCTTTCAGACCGCTTTGAAGGGGTGCCAACGCTAGAGGAGCGAATGGACGATGTGCGGGACGTGTTGCGGGCAGTCGACTCCAGGCGCACGGTGTTGCTGGCCTACTCTGAAGGCGGCGCGATGGGCGCGCTGTTCACAGCGACCTACCCCGAAATGGTCGAGCGACTGATCCTGCTGAGTTCGATGGCCCGCTTCTCGTGGGCGCCGGACTATCCGCACTCTCCGACGATTCAGCAGATCCATCAGCACACGAGCGCCACATGGGGCAAGCCGGAAGCGATCGCTCTGTTCGCACCCAGCCGCGTTGGCGACGCTGCCTTCGGCGAAGCACTCGCGCGCTACCAGCGGCAAAGCACTTCACCCAGTGCCATCAAGAGGCTGCACACTGCCAACGACCAGATCGATATCCGCGCCATCTTGCCGCAGGTGCGCCGGCCGACCTTGATTATTCAGCGGCGTCGCGACCGCGCGGTTAAGGTCGCCAACGGGCGATACCTGGCCGATCATCTGCCCGACGCGGAATACCTGGAATTGCCGGGCGACGATCATTTCCCTTGGGAGGGCAACGGCGATCGGGTGACCGAGGCGATCGTGCGCTTCGCCGCAGCCACATCTGCGCGGCCTGAAGCGGTCAGCAACGAGCGCTGGCTGGCGACGGTGCTTTTCACGGACATCGTAGGTTCCACCGAACTCGCGGTGCGCCTGGGGGACAGCGCCTGGCGCGACCTTCAGCAGCGTTTCCACGCGGACGCCCGGAGTCAGCTCGAAGCGCATCGCGGGCGCGAGATCGATACCGCAGGCGATGGCCTGTTCGCCACCTTCGATGGGCCGGCGCGCGCCGTGCGCTGCGCCGTGGAAATGGTCTGCGGGGCCAAGGCCATCGGCTTGAACTTGCGCGCTGGCTTGCATACCGGCGAAGTCGAGAACGCTGGTAAAAAGGTCAGCGGCATGGCCGTGCACGTCGGCGCGCGCATCTCGGCTCAAGCCGGAGCTGGGCAGGTTCTGGTTTCGACGACCGTGAAGGATCTGGTAGCCGGCTCGGGCCTGCGTTTCGAAGAGCGCGGCATCAAGACTTTGAAAGGTGTGCCGGGAGACTGGCCGCTGTTTCAGGCCGTCCACGACGGCCCGGTGTAAAGCGCATTCGCTCCATATCGGTCCGATGCGGACCATGAAAGTCGTTTGCTCTGAACCCGGCCGTTCACCGTTTATGCGCCGGACGCAGCGCTGCTTAGCGGCCGCGCAGGCTCGTCAGGCCCTCGAGCACCGACCTTAACGTCCAGCACAGCGTCCGTGGCTTCGCCAGTAGACTGTGCCCGGTATGCGCTGTCGCGCATCGATCCACGATCGTGAAGGGCACTCGTCGCATGGCGCAGTATCGGTCCGCTCGCCCGTCAATGCGCACCCTGCGCGAGCTCCCCGAGCGCTTGTTCGACAGTGGGCTACGTTTCAGCGAACTGCGCAGCGAGCCTGAGCTGCACGAATTCCTGATCGACAAAGCAACTGAGCTCAGCGGTGCGAGGCGCGCGCTGCTGGTACTCGGCCATGGCAGCGACATGCGCATTGCCGGTTCGCTGGTCCCGCGCGGCGAAGACCCTGGCGAGTTGCTGAACGCGGTCGAGGCCTGGCTCGTCGAATCAGGCCGCACGCGGTCAGCGAGCCTGCGCCACGGACCCAACGGCGCGGAAGCGATCGACCAGCGCTCGTGCGTGATCGCGCCACTGATAGACAAGGACGACTTGCTCGGCTATCTCTATGCCGACGTCGAAGGCGCGTCCGGCCGCTTCGTCGAGGCCGACCGCGACCTACTGGCGTTGCTGGCGTCGCAGGCTGCTGTGGCGCTGATCAATGCGCGCTTCGTCGCGAACCTCAGGACCGAGGCGGCCCAGCGCGCCGCCGAAGCGCGCAGCACCCAAGAGCAGGCGAATCGACGAGCGAGCGAGCTCTCAGTGATCCACGGCATCCAGCAGGGTGCGGCCGAGGAGCTGAGCTTCCAGGCCATCGTCGACCGCGTCGGCGACAAGCTGCGCGAGCTGTTCGACACTGGCGACATCCACATCGTCTGGGCTGACTCGCAGGGCGTCGTGGAGACACCCTACGCGTATCAGCACGGCGAGCGGGTGCAGATCGCTGCGACCCGCCCGAACCGCGAGGGGCCGATGTACAAGACGCTCGCCGCAGGACGCCCGGTGGTGGCGAACACCGCCGCGGAGATGGCGGCCTTCGGCCTGAAGCGCGTCGCCGGCACGGACCAGAGCCTGTCGACGGCCATGGTCCCCTTCTTTTCGGCCAAGCGGCTGGGCGTCATCTCGTTGCAGAGCTTCGAGCGCGAAGGCGCGTTCGGCGAGGCTGAGGTGAGCCTGCTCCAGACCATCGCCACCGGCATGGGGGTGGCGCTCGAGAACGTTCGGCTGTTTGCCGAAACCCAGGAAGCACTGCAGCGCCAGACGGCCACCGCCGACATCCTGAAGGTCATCGCCAGCTCGCCATCGAACGTGCAGCCGGTGTTCGATGCCATCGTCGCCAACCTGCTGAGGCTTTTCGGCACGCAGTTCGCGGCAGTGCAGCTGCTGCGCGACGGCATGATCGAGATGCCAGCGGTCGGGGGCAAGGCCGGTTTCGAAAGGCTCGCGGACAGCTTCCCCCGGCCCTTGGACGGCGCGAACATCGGCGGCCGCGTCATGCTGACGCAGCAGACGACGCAGGTCTTGGCGCTCGACGACCCCGAAGCGCCACCGGCGACTCAGCGCTTCGGGCGCGAGTTCGGCTTCAACTCGGTGCTCTTCACGCCGATGGTCCGCGACGGCCGGGTCATCGGTGCCATCGGCACCGCGCACCCCGACGCGAAGGTCTTCGACGACCGGCAGATCGCGCTCATCCGCTCGTTCGCCGACCAGGCCGTGATCGCGATCGAGAACGTGCGGCTCTTTAACGAGACGAAGGAGGCGCTTGAGCGCCAGACCGCCACGGCCGAGGTACTGCAGGTCATCAGCCAATCGGTGGCCGACACTGCACCGGTTTTCGACAAGATCATCCAGAGCTGCGAGAAGTTGTTCGGGGTGGACTACGCGAACGTGGCGCTCGTCCGCGACGACGGGTTGATTCACTTGATCCAGGACTCTTCGGCGTCGGCGAACGCGGGGTTGCGGGAAGCCAAGGCGCGCATCCAGGCGAGCTTTCCCCGGCCGATCCGCGACTCGATTCATGGCTATGCCATCCACAAGGGCCGGGTGCTGCATTTCCCGGACGTGATTCATGGCGCCGACGTTCCGAAGGGCCTGCGCGAACAGGCCCTGGCAGACGGCAGCAACTATTCGGCCATGTTCGCGCCCATGTTCTGGGAAGGCCGGGGCGTCGGCACCATCGGCGTGCACCGATTTCCGCCGGCACCTTTCGGCGACAACGACATCGGACTGCTGCGGACCTTCGCGGATCAGGCGGTGATCGCGATCCAGAACGCCCGGCTGTTCAACGACACCAAGGAAGCGCTCGAGCAGCAGAAGGCCTCGGCCGAGATTCTCTCCGTCATCAGCAGCTCGGTCGCCGACGCGCAACCGGTGTTCGACAAGATCCTGCAAAGCTACAAGAACCTTTTTGGTGGCGACGAACTCGACGTGCTGCTGGTCGACGAGCAAGGCCAGCTGCGCATCGGCGCTTATCTGGGCGCGCAGCACGACATCGTCGGAGCCACCTTCCCGGCGCCAGTCGAGCGCACGCCGGCCGGCCTGGCGATCCGCGAACGGCGCGTTATGCATTGGCCCGACCTGGTGGATGGCCCCGACGTCCCCGGCGTGCTGCGCAAGATGGCCAAGCTGATCGGTTACCGGTCGATGATGTTCGCGCCGATGCTGTGGGAGGGGCGCGGCATCGGCGCCATCGGCGTGGCGCGATCGACCGGGGCGTTTACGCCGAAGGAACTGGTGCTGGCGCAGACCTTCGCCGACCAGGCGGTGATCGCGATCCAGAACGCGCGGCTGTTCAACGAGACCAAGGAAGCCCTGGACCAGCAGACCGCGTCCGCCGAGGTGCTGCAGGTGATCAGCAGCTCGGTCGCGGACACGCAGCCGGTGTTCGACAAGATCCTGCGCAGCGGTCAGCGATTGCTGAGCACGAACTTCGTGAACCTCGTCCTCATCGGCGATGACGGCCTGGCACACATCAAGGTGACCGACGAGCCCGAGTTTCCGGTCGACGACCACTACCGCTTGGTGATCAGGCTGTTGAGAGAGTCCCATCCGCGCCCTGCTCGCGATTCCATGCACGGCTATGTGGCCCACAAGCGAAAGGTCGTCTACAGGGCCGACACGATGCACGGTGCGGATGTGCCCGAGGCCGTGCGCGAAGCTCAACGGCCCTATGGCAACTCCTCCCAGGTCCTTGTGCCCCTGGTGTGGGAGGGAAAAGGGATCGGCGCCATCCAAGCGGCGCGGTTTCCGCCTAGGCCGTTCACCGACAAGGAGATCGCGCTGCTCAAGACCTTCGCCGATCAGGCGGTGATCGCGATCCAGAACGCGCGGCTGTTCAACGAGACGAAGGAGGCGCTGGAGCAGCAGACTGCGACGGCACAAGTTCTTCAGGTCATCTCCAAATCGACCTTCGATCTGGGCCCGGTGTTCGACACCCTGGTAAAGAACGCGGCGCGCCTGTGCGGCGCAAAGACCGGGGTCATTTTCCAGCGCGAAGGCGGCGTGATGCGCATGGCCGCCCAGGAGGGTGCCAGCGATAGCTTCGTTGAGTTCCTGCGCAGCAACCCCATCGCGCCGGGTTTGGGCAGTGCGACCGGGCGTGCTGCATTGGAGGGCCGAACCGTTGTGGTCATGGACGCGATGACCGATCCGGAGTACGGCTACGGCGGCCAAGCGGTCGAGAACTACCGCACCATCATCGCCGTGCCGCTGATGCGCGAAGGCCAAGCGATCGGCTCCTTCACGCTCTGGCGCCACCATGTCGAGGCGTTCACCCCGCGGCAGATCGCACTCGTCGAAACCTTTGCTGACCAGGCGGTGATTGCGATCGAGAACGTGCGGCTGTTCAACGAGACCAAGGAAGCGCTGGAGCGTCAGACCGCCACGGCGGAAATCCTGAAGGTCATCGCCGGTTCTCCCGACAACGTGCAGCCGGTGTTCGACGCGATCGCAAAGAGCTCAAACCGCCTGCTCGACGGCTTCTCCACCATGGTCGCACGCGTGGCCGACGACACTTTGCACCTGGTCGCGTACACGTCCACCAACCCGGCCGGTGACGCAGCGCTGCGGGGCTCGTTCCCGATCGCGCTGGGATCGTTCCCCTTCGGCGAGTCGATCCGCCGGGGCGAGCTGGTTCACATCACGGACACCGAGGCGGAAGATGTTCCGGCGTTGCTGCGCGACCTGGCCCGCGCTCGTGGCTATCGCAGCATGCTGCTCTGCCCACTGCGGCGAGACACGACGACGACGGGCATCATCAGCGTCACCCGCGTCGCGCCGGGGCCGTTCCCGACGCATCAGGTCGAGCTGCTGCAGACCTTCGCCGACCAGGCGGTGATCGCGATCGAGAACGTGCGGCTGTTTAACGAAACAAAAGAGGCACTGGAACAGCAGACAGCCACGGCCGAGGTGCTGGAGGTGATCAGCAACTCGGTCGCTGACGCGCAACCGGTGTTCGACAAGATTCTCGACAGTTGCCAGCGGCTGATCGACTGCTCCGACCTCTCGGTGTGTACGCTCGATGAGCAGGCGATCGTCCATCTCGGCTCGGTGCGCGGCGACCGGGGCAACTTGTTCAAAGGGGTCCGGCCCACGCCAGTGGACGAGACCGTGCTGGCGCAGGCCGTGCGCGAGCGACGGGCGATCAACTACCATGACTTCCTGCAAGGCGAGGGTGTGACCGAGGTCATGCGCCGCATGGCGGCCAGGAGCGGGAATGTGTCGGCCGTCATTGCCCCGATGGTGTGGCAGGGGCGCGCGGTTGGGGCCTTGTTCGTCTCCCGCCAGAACCTCCAGCCGTTCACGGCCAAGGAGGTGGCCCTGCTCGAGATGTTTGCCGATCAGGCGGCCATCGCAATCCAGAATGCTGCGCTGTTCCACGAGGCTGAAGCGGCCCGTACCGCCGCCGAAGCGGCGAACGAGGCGAAGAGCTCGTTCCTGGCAACGATGAGCCACGAAATCCGCACGCCGATGAACGCGGTGATCGGCATGAGCGGGCTCTTGCTCGACACGCCGCTGAGCGACGAGCAGCGCGACTTCGCGGGCACCATCCGCGACAGCGGCGATGCGCTGCTCACCATCATCAACGACATCCTTGACTTCTCGAAGATCGAGGCCGGGCGCATGGACGTGGAAGCGCATCCGTTCGACCTGCGCGAGTGCGTGGAGTCCGCGCTCGACCTGATCGGCGCCCGCGCGGCCGACAAAGATCTCGACTTGGCCTACCAATTCGAAGGCGACGTGCCCGCGGGCGCGCTCGGAGACGTCACGCGGCTGCGCCAGATCCTGATCAACCTGCTTTCCAACGCAGTCAAGTTCACGGAAGCGGGTGAGGTAGTGTTGACCGTGCAAGCCGGCACCGATGCTACGCTTTGCTTCGCAGTGCGCGACACCGGTATTGGCCTCTCGGAAGCCGGCAGGGCCAAGCTGTTCCAGAGTTTCAGCCAGGCGGATTCGAGCACCACGCGCAAGTACGGCGGCACGGGGCTAGGGCTTGCGATTAGCAAGAAGCTCGCCGAGCTGATGGGCGGCACGATGTGGGTCGAGAGCGCAGGGCCGGGGCTGGGCTCGACGTTCCGCTTCACAATTCGCGCGCCGCGCAGCGAGTTGCCGACCGCAAGCCGCCGTAGCTTCATTGGCGAACAGCCGGCACTCGCAGGCAAGCGTTTGCTGGTCGTGGACGACAACGCGACAAACCGCACCATCCTGATGCTGCAAACGGCGCGCTGGGGCATGGTGCCGAAAGCAAGCGGGTCGCCGACCGAGGCCGTGCAATGGCTTCAATGCGGTGAGCGCTTCGATCTGGCGATTCTCGACATGCACATGCCCGAGATGGACGGGGTCGAACTTGCACGGGCCCTGCGTGCGTTGGACGCTTCGATGCCCATGGTGCTGTTTACCTCACTTGGCCGGCGCGAGGCAGCGAGCGAAGGGGACGGCCTATTCAAGACCACACTCGCCAAGCCGCTACGGCAAAGCCAGCTTTTCGATGCGCTGATGACGTTGCTCGTGAGCGATGCCCTGCCTCGGCGCGCGACCCCCGCGAAACTGGCAATGGACCCCGGAATGGCCGCGCGTCACCCGCTGCGCATCCTGCTCGCCGAGGACAACGTTGTGAACCAGAAGCTCGCAATGCGCCTGCTGCAGCAGATGGGCTACCGCGCCGACCTGGCAAGCAACGGCATCGAGGCGATCGAGAGCTTGGAGCGCCAAACGTACGACGTGGTGCTGATGGACGTGCAGATGCCGGAGATGGATGGACTCGAGGCTACGCGCCGTATAACGGCCCGCTGGGAGCACACTCAGCGCCCACGCATCGTGGCGATGACAGCGAATGCTATGCAGGGCGACCGCGAGGCTTGCCTGGCCGCCGGAATGGACGACTACGTCGTCAAGCCCATCCGCGTCGATGCACTGGTCGAAGCGTTGAAAGGCGTGACACACCGCGGGGGAGCCTGACGTGGATCCTGCCAGCAAGGCAGTCGCCCGCGACCGACCCGGAATGGCCAATGAGCGACCAACGGGAGGACGCCCGTCTGGTCAGACGTCAGTTTGCTCGGCCTTCTCTAACGCGTCGTCCACCTCCATGCCAAGGTAGCAGACCATGATCTTCAGCTTCGAGTGCCCGTTCTGTTGGAGCGCCTAGCCAGTAAATCGCGCGACGAGGGGCTTGTCCTGTGGCACGTCTGGCGAGAACTGTTGCGCGTCAGCGAAAGCACTGACGAACGCCGGGCGCTTTGACAGCCTTGAGAGGTAGCGCCGGAACGGTTCATCGCGGCACAAACCGTAGCCCCTTGCCCAGAAGACGCTATGGCCGACGACACAGTCCGCAGCCGTGAACTCGTCGCCGCAGATATAGGGCGCCCGTTCAAGGCGACGGGCAATCTGCGGCTCCACTTCCTCAGAAAACTTTTTGCGGTAGCGAGCGACGGTGCGCGGGTCTCGCTCGGCGTTTGGCAACACATGCTCGTGTATCCGGATCTGCCACAGCATCATGTCCATCCACGTTGCTCCGAAGTGGAGCATCTGCAGGTAGTCCGCGCGATTGGGTGATGCGTCGGGCCGCGGGGCAAGGAACTTGTCCGGGTAAGAATCTGCGAGGAAAGTGACCATCGCGGCGCTCTCGATCATGCGCTGCGTCTCACCCAGCTCCCAGGTGACTTCCAGTACCGGGACGCCGTGATTAGGATTGAGTTGCAGAAACTCGGTGCTGTACTGCGCGCCATCATAGAGCGCTACCTTTTCGACTTCGAAAGCGTCGCCGACGACCTCGTGCAGTATCCATTTCACGCGGGCGCTGCGAGTCGCTGGGTAGTGATAGAGCTTTAGGTGCTTGATGTTCATGGTGGGCATAAGCAAGTATTCCAAAAAGCTTAGACGCGCAGAAGAGGATATCTGGTGGGACTGTTCACCTACGCGCGGGCTAGGCAGCAATGCCTTCCACCGAGACGACACGGGCAGAGCTGCATTCGTCTCGAATACCCTTTATCCCCTGATAGACAGGCCCGAAGTAGAACTCTTCCCAGGCCGCTACCGACGGAAACTGGAGGACGATCCTGCGAGGCGTCCAGTCGCCTTCGTAGACCTTCAGCGGCCCGCCTCGCGCCAGATAGCGTGCGCCGGCGGCTGCCAATGCCGGTTTCACTTGGCCCATGAAGTCTTGATAGCGCGCAGCGTCGCGAATTTCTACGTCAAGATGATGTAAGCAGACAAGGATTTCTCTTGGAGAGATGCAGTGCGGATTGTGCTCGTGCGGGCCATTTGCTAAACGCTGCCAGGCATTGCGTCGCGATTGGACCTAACCTGATGTAAAGCGCTACACGCGCCGTAATTCGGCCGCAGTCTGCGCTGTAACACGTCCGCTACGCCGAACATGGAGCCGCCCGACGTCGTTGCAGGGGAAGACGTGCAGTTGGAGTGTCCTGAAGCGGTCGCTCGCAAGCGTCCGCAGTTGGCCGAATGCAGGTCCCGAGCTGTCATCGTCATGCGACCGCTGACCGATGCACAGGGGTCGCTCGAGCCTCAATGGCAAGCATGGGTCGTAGAACTACCGGTCAGTGAAGCGCGCTCAAGGCCCGAACTCGACCCAGGGCGGTCCATCATCGCTGCGAATTCATGGCCGTGTAGCTGTCGGCCGTAGCCCAAACCTAGGGCTGCATCGTCTCGCGCCAGTATCTGTCGACGTCTTCGTCGTTGATTCCGAACGGAGCTTGGCCGCTTCGGGCGGCCGCCGCCACGGGCAGCACTCGAGTCGCTGAGCAAGTTTCGGCATCGTCTTCCAAGACGAGCAATCGCAGTGGTA
>JBDSAB010000562.1:0-29066 GCA_039922395.1 Caldimonas sp. | reverse complement strand
CATTCAGCATCACGATGCCGAGCGGCTGTCCCAGGTTGGCGCCGGTCACGACGCAGGCCTCGAGCGCGCCGTTCATCACCAGCCGGTCCTCGATCGGCGCCGGCGCGACGTACTTGCCCTTGCTCGTCTTGAACAGATCCTTGACGCGGCCGGTGATCTTCAGGTTGCCTTCCGGATCGAGCTCGCCCTTGTCGCCGGTGTGCAGCCAGCCGTCGGCGGTGAGGGCCTGGCGCGAGAGCTCCGGCTCCTTGTAGTAGCCGAGCATCAGCCCCGGGCTCTTGACCTGGATCTCGCCGTTCTCGGGATCGATGCGCGACTGCACGCCGTCATAGGCGCGACCGACGGTCCCGGGGCGCTGTACGCCGGGCAACGTGGCGTGCGAGACGCCGCAGTTCTCGGTCATGCCGTAGACCTCGATGATCGGCAGCCCCAGTTTGGCGTACCAGGCCAGCAGTTGGGGCGGCATCGGCGCCGCTCCGCCGGCGGCGAACTGGCACTGATCGAGCCCGAGCGTCTTCAGGATCTTGCGACGGACAACGCCGCCGATGATCGGCAGCTTCAGCAGGCGGTCCAGCTTGGCGGGCGGCATCTTCACGTTGACGGCCTGCTGGAACTTGACCCACAGGCGCGGCACCGAGAAGAAGACGGTCGGCCGGGCGCGCTGCAGATCGGCCGTGAAGGTCTCGAGACTCTCGGCGAAGTACACCTGCATGCCGGTCGCAAGCAGCGCATGCTCGACGAGCGTCCGTTCGGCGACGTGGGCGAGCGGCAGATAGCTCAGGATGCGCGCGTCGGCACGCAGCGGCACGCGCTTCAGCGCCGCCTGCATCGACCAGGCGAAGGTGCCGAAGCTGTGCATCACGCCCTTCGGCTGGCCGGTGGTGCCCGACGTGTACATGATCGTGCCGAGTTCATCCGCCGCGCGCACCGGGCTCTCCGAGAGCGGCACCGCGCCCTGCACGACCGTCTCCCAGCGCAGGTACGAGGTCGGCGGCGACAGCGGCAGCGCGATGCAAGGCAGGCCGTCCGGGATGCCGGGCGCCATCGACTCCCAGCCGTCGAGCTTGCCGACGAACAGCAGCTTCGCCTCGGAGTGCTCGAGGATCTGGCGGATCGTGCCGGCGGCGAGCGTCGGATAGAGCGGGACCGAGACATGGCCGGCCAGCCAGATCGCGAAGTCGCACATCAGCCAGTGCGCGGTGTTCTTCGACAGGATCGCGATGCGGCTGCCCGGCGCATGACCGAGGCCCTTCAGGTGCGACGCCATCCGCCGGCTCTCTTCCATCACCTGGCGCCAGGTGTATTCGCGCACCGCGCCGCCGCCGGTCGGCTGGGTCAGGATCACTTTGTCGGGCGTCGTTCGCTCCCAGTGGTACAGGCGTTGCAGCGCAAGGTCTTCGGCGCGGGCCGAGTCGACGGTGGCGTTCATGGCAGGGTCCTCCGCAAATCGCCGGCCGACGGCCGACGCGCCGCCACGGTATGGCATCGACGCGCCGGCGCCAAGAGTGGGAACACCGTGCGGCGGATCGGGAATCGGAGCGCTGAAATTCGCCCTAAGGAGCGCGTGCGCGTCGAGCGACTGGGCGCGCCGGGCCGCATGGCGACCCCGAGGGCCTATCCGGTGGCTGTGCCTCGTCAGTCCCGCTGACCGAGGCCGCTATCGACCGCCGATCAGGCGACAGTGGCCTCGTCGGTCCGCTTGTCGCCGCGGTTGTCGACCCAGGTGACGGTGATCTTGTCACCGGCCTTCGCGCCCTTCACGGTGAACTGCGTGAACGGGTTCTTCGCGATCGCCGTGCCCCACTGGGCCGTCATCACGGTCTTGCCGTTGAGCGCCGCGGTCACCTCGGTGATGTGCCAGGCCGGGATGACCTTGCCCTCGGCGTCCTTGCGCTGGCCGGTCTCCATCTCGTGGCTCATCAGCACGCGCACGACAGCGTTGCCGCCTTGCGCCTGGGCGCGAATGCGCATCGGGTCCGCCATGGGAAGTCTCCTGTTCGAATGCGAGAAGGGATCGGACGTGCGCTCAGCCGCCGCAGCCGCCGAGCGTGACCTTCACTTCCTTCTTCGCGAAGAGGGTGCGCCCGTCGCCGAGCACCGCGACGGCGAACACGTTCGAGGTCTGCGCCATCTTGACGCGCGTCGCGACGCTGCTCTCGACGGCGTCGGTGAACTCGAAGCTGCCGGCCAGCGTCGTCGGATTCTTCTCGACCAGGAAAACGATGCGCTTGACATCGGGCAGCGCGACCGCGGCACCGATCGGCACGACCGCGCCGTTCTCGGCGATGTCGGGCGCGGTCAGCGTGACGTCCTTGCTCTCGACCGGCTTGGCAGCGCCGAGCGCCTTCAGCACGTCGTCGATCGCCTTGGCATCGAAGGCGGCCTTGTTCCAGGCCGCCTGCGCACGCGCCGGCAGCACGCCGGCTGCGAACAGGGCGGCAGCGACCGCAGCGCTCATGGCGATCGCTTCACGGCGGGTTTGCATGCTCGATATCTCCTGGTGGCGGCGGAAGCCGCCGCTCAGCCTCGATTGTCGCGCGGATCGGGCATCGATCGCTGCGCTCACCCACCTCAGCCGGATGGCCGACAAGGCCTTCGTCAGCGCGCGGACGAAGCCATCAATCGTTCTCGTGGCGGGCGACTGCAGCCTCGATGTGCTCCTGCACGCGGCGGGTCGCCCGCTCGACCCGGCTCGGGTCAAGGCCGGCCTGCGGAGCGACCTTGTCGGCCACCTCGCCGATCCGCTCCGGATCGGTCATCAGCGCATTGGCGAGCGCCGACAACGCGCAAATCTCGCGCTGCGCCAGCTGCATCGGCAATTCCAGCGTGCTGTTGACGATGACGTGAAAGCGCACACTGTCGACGGCCGCCGAGGCCACGCCCCAGCTCTCGCACAGCGCACCGCCGAGCGTGTCGTGGCTGACGCCGAACGCGGCGAGCTCGAGCATCAGCAATTCCTCGTCGTTCTCGGCCTTCGCGAGCATCGGCCGGTAGCGGTCGCTGGCATGCCGGAACATCACCGCCTTGCCGCACTCCTCGAACAGGCCGGCCGAGTGCGCGGCCCACGCATCGACGTTGAGGGCCTGGCCGATCCGGCCCATCAGCAAGCCGCGCACGCTGGCCCGCTCCCACAGCGGCTCGAGCTCCGGCGCGGCCGGAAAGACGGCCCGCAGACCGAGCTCGAACGTGACGGCGGCAACTTCGCGCGTGCCGAGATAGGTGATCGCCTGCTGCACGCTCTGGACCCGACCGCGCAGACCGTAGCGCGCGGAATTGACCGCCTTCAGCACGGCGGCAGCGAGCGCCATGTCGGAGCTGACCAGCAAGCTCACCGCTTGCAGGTCGACTTCGTCCTCGCCGAGCAGCACCGACAGCTTCAGCAAGCCTTCCGGCTGCGCCGGGATGTCGAAATCGAGAAGGTCGAGTTTGCGGTCGTTGGCCATGGCGAAAAGGGCGCGTCAACGGGTCGCAACGATTGTGCATCGACCCCGGACAGCGACCATAGAAAAAGGGCGCCAGGTTGCCCTGACGCCCTTATTTGTCTTCCCACCGGAGCGATCCGGTCTGAGAAAAGCACCGCGTCGACCGCCCGCAACACCCCTCTCGTCTCCCCACCTCGCCGACGCTGGCACCAGCACGGTGCCTGCCTGCGCGTTGGGCTCGACTGTACGGGCCGCAGTAGGCGCACCGCATGCGGGATTTCCCCCGCGCACGCTGCTTCAGCGCGGGGCTGCAGGCAAGGTCAGCGTGATCCGTGTCCCGCGTCCGGGCGCGCTGTCGATCGCGACCTCGCCGCGGTGCAACTCGACGATTCGCTTCACGATCGCGAGGCCGAGGCCCTTGCCGCCTTCGCCGGTCGCCGGGGCGACGTTCTGGCGGCTCTGGAAGAACCGATCGAACAGGAACGGCAGGTCGGCCGCCGCGATGCCGGGGCCGTCGTCGGCGACGCAGACCTCGACCTGCCCCGGCGGCCTGGATCGGGCCGTGAGCTCGATGTGCGAGCCCGCTGCGCAGAACTTCAATGCGTTGTCGATCAGGTTCGCGATCGCGCGCTCGAACAGCTCGATGTCGAGCGACGCGTAGGGCGGTGCCGCCGCGCTGTCGACCGGCAGCGCGCGGACCTCGATCCCCCGTTGCGCAGCCGGTTCGGCGAAGCGGATGCAGATGTCGTCCAGCAACTCGCCGACATCGACATCGACCGCGTGCAGCCGGAATTCGGGCTCGTCGAGCTTGGCCAGATCGCCGAGCGACTGCACCAGGCGCGCCGCATTGCGCGTGTTGCGCAGCGCGACTTCGACGAGGCGCCGGTCCTCGGCGTGCGCGGCATCACCGGCCCAGCGCGCGTCGAGCGTTTCGAGGCAAGCGGCAGTGGCAGTGAGCGGCGAGCGCAGATCGTGCGACAGGTTGCTGACACCTTCGCGCCGGAAGTGGTCGAGCCGGCGCAGCGCACTCCATTGCCGGCGCAAGGTCGCCAGCATCATCTCGAAGGCCGTCGTCAGCTGGCCGAACTCGTCGCGCGTGGGTTGCGGCAACAAGGTCTGCGTGGTGCTTGCGCTGCCTTCCTCGAGGCCGCGGCGCGATAGCGTCGCGACCGCCTCGGTCAGACGCTGCAGCGGCCGCGTGACCGACGCGATCACGAGCGCGGCCAGCAGCGTGGTGACGGCGACGATGCCGGCGATCAGTGCGAGCGAGGGCAGAGCGAAGGTGCTGCGCAGCGCTTCCCAGCGCGAACCGGCGCCGCTGTCGCGGTGCGCAACGAGATACAGGTAGCCGGCGGCCTCGCCCGCGCCGGATGCACCGCGCAACGGCTCGGCCGCGACCACGGCGTCGGCGTCCATCCGTTCGGGGTCGTCGCCCATCACGAACGACGTGCGGCCGGGGTCCTGCTTCGCGCTCTGCATCGCCGCGAGCACCGGGCCGAGCGCCACCTTGAAGCCGGGCGCAAGCCGGGCCTTGCCGGTGCTCGCGAGGACGAGGCCTTCGCCGTCGAGCAGGTAGAGCTGGGTGTCGGGTTCGTACAGCACGAGGCTGCGCAGCCAGGTCTGGAACTCGTCCGGCTTGCGCCGGCGCAGCTCGAGCACGTCGTCATAGGTCGACGTGATGCGCATCAGGAACGAGGTCGCGCGCTGGAACGTCATCTCGCGTTCGAAGCGCTGGAACGCATACAGCACGGTCGCGATCACGAGCAGCGCGGTGACGACGCCGGTCGCGAAGATCGTCAGCGCCAGCTTGACGCGAACGCTCATCGGCGTTCGCGCAGACGTTGGGCCGAACCAGCCTGCAATGTCGTCACCGCGGCGCCTCGCGCATCTTGTAGCCGGCGCCACGCACGGTGAGGATCAGCTCCGGCCGCATCGGGTCGGCCTCGAGCTTGGCGCGCAGCCGGTTGATGTGGGTCGTCACGGTGTGCTCGTAGCCGTCGTGGGTATAACCCCACACCGCGTTCAGCAGTTGCGCGCGTGAGAACACGTGGCCAGGATGGCTCGCGAAGTGGAGCAGCAGGTCGAACTCGAGCGCCGTGAAGTCGATCGCATGGCCGCGGTAGCGAACCTGGCGCTTGGCCGGCAGGACCTCGAGATCGCCGTTGCGGATCGCCTGTGTCTGGGCCTGCGCATCGGCGCTCGCGGCGCGCAGCAGGTCGGCGCGCCGCAGCAACGCCTTGACGCGTGCGAGCAGCTCGGCGAGCGAGAACGGCTTGGTCAGGTAGTCGTCGGCACCGAGCTCGAGACCGAGCACCCGGTCGAGCTCGGTCGACTTCGCGGTCAGCATCAGGATCGGCGCGCTGCGGCCGCGCGCCCGCAGCGCCTTGCAGACCTCGAGACCGTCCATGCCCGGCATCATCAGGTCGAGGATCAGCAGGTCGCTGGCGGTCTCGCTCTGGCTCGCCAGCGCGGCGACGCCGTCGGCGACCGCGCGCACGCTGTAGCCGGCCGCCTGCAGGTTCATCACCAGCAGGTCGCGGATGTCGGTCTGGTCTTCGGCGACCAGGATCGACGGGGGCACACCGGTCGGCATGCCGGATTGTCGCGTCGGCGTCGGCTCTCCTTACCGAAATGTGATCGTCCTGTGAGGTTCGTGGAGGTTGCTGCGAGGTCGGCGCAGCAGAGTCATGCCATTCGCATCGCCCTCTGGAAATCCGCCGATGACTGCTTCCGCCGCCACCCTGAATCCATGCCGTCCGCCCATCCCCGTCGCCTCGGTGGCGGTCTCGTGGGCCGAGATGGTGTCGCACCGGGCCTACCTCGTCCGCTTCGCCCAGCGCAAGCTGCGTGACCCGATGCTGGCGGAGGACGCCGTGCACGACGTCTTCGAGGCCGTGCTGACCGGTCGCGCCGTGTTCGCCGGGCGCGCCGCGCTGCGCTCGTGGCTGACCGCCGTGCTGAAGCACAAGATCGTCGACACCGTGCGCCGCCATGCCCGCTTCGACTCGCTCGACGATGATGCCGATGACCACGGTGCGCTCGCCCTCGAATGCCCGCAACCCGGACCCGACGAAATCGCCGAGCAGCGCCAGCTGCTGGCGCGTGCGCTCGCGCGCATCGACGCGCTGCCGTCCACCTTGCGCGACGTCGTCAGGCTGCGCCTGCTCGACGATCAGCCGACCGCGACGGTCTGCAAGACGCTCGGCATCAGCGAAGAAAACCTGTTCGTTCGCATGCACCGGGCGCGCAAGCAGCTCGCCTGCTGATGCCGCCGAGCGGCTATCGATCCCCAGCCGGAGTCGTCCAACGGCCCCACCGGCGTCCCGCTGAACTGATCTAGTCGCCGCGCAGAACCCACTCGGCGCCACGCTCAGCGATCATCAGCGTCGGCGAGTTGGTGTTGCCGCTGGTGATGGTCGGCATCATGCTGGCGTCGATGACGCGCAGGCCCCCGATGCCGTGCACCCGCAACCGCGCATCGACCACCGCTCCGGGGTCGCTGGCCGGGCCCATCTTCGCGGTGCCGACCGGGTGGAAGATCGTCGTGCCGATGTCGCCGGCGAGTTGTGCCAGCTCGGCGTCGGTCTGGAACTGCACGCCCGGCTTGACCTCTTTCGGCCGGAACGGGGCCAGCGCCGGCTGGGCGACGATCCGCCGCGTCAGCCGCAGGCCGGCCGCGGCGACATGGCGATCGGCCTCGGTGCTGAGGTACTGCGGCGCGATCCGCGGCGCCGCGTCCGGGTCGGCCGACCGGATCGAGACCTGACCGCGACTGGTCGGGTTCAGGTTGCAGACGCTGGCCGTGAAGGCGTTGAAGCGGTGCAGCGGCTCGCCGAACGCATCGAGCGACAGCGGCTGGACGTGGTACTCGAGGTTCGGATGCGGGCGCTCCGGGTCGCTGCGCGTGAAGGCGCCGAGCTGCGACGGCGCCATGCTCATCGGGCCGGTGCGGCGCGCTGCGTACTCGAGCCCGATCAGCGCCTTGCCGAACCACGACGCGGCCATCGTGTTCAGCGTCTTCACGCCGTCGACCGCATAGACGGCGCGGATCTGCAGGTGATCCTGCAGGTTGGTGCCGACGCCGGGGAGATCGTGGACCGGCGCGATGCCGTGCTGCTGCAGCAGGTCGCCCGGCCCGATGCCCGACAGCTGCAGGATCTGCGGCGTGCCGATCGCACCGGTCGCGAGCAGCACCTCGCCGCCGCTCGCCAGGGTCGCCTTCACGGGCGCGCTGCCCTTGCCGGCCGGCAACACCTCGACGCCGGAGGCGCGGGCGACACCGTTCGCGAATCCTTCGCCGCGCTGCTCGAACAGCAGGCGGGTGATGTGAGCCCCGGTCCAGACCTGCAGGTTGCCGCGCCGCTGGATCGGTCGCAGGAACGCCTTCGCCGCATTCCAGCGCACGCCGCTGCGCTGATTGACCTCGAAGTAACCGACACCCTCGTTGTCGCCGCGATTGAAATCAGCGGTCGGCGGAATGCCGGCCTGCTGGGCCGCTGCCGCAAAGGCGTCGAGGACGTCCCAGCGCAGGCGCTGCTTCTCGACCCGCCACTCGCCGCCGGGCCGCTCGCCGGTCGGATCGAACCCAGGCGCCGCATGGAACGGATCGGCGCCGCGATGGAAGTCTTCGTGCTTCAGGAAGTACGTCAGGCAGTCGGCCCAGCCCCAGCCGGGGTTGGCGCCGAAACCGTCGCCGGAAGCCCAGCCGTCGTAGTCGCGCGCCTGGCCGCGCATGTAGATCATCCCGTTGATGCTGCTGCTGCCGCCCAGCACCTTGCCGCGCGGGTAGCGCAGGCTGCGTCCGTTGAGGCCCGGATCGGCCTCCGTGCTGTACAGCCAGTCGGTGCGCGCGTTGCCGATGCAGTAGAGGTAGCCGACCGGGATGTGGACCCACAGGTAGTCGTCATTGCCGCCGGCCTCGATCAGCAGCACATGCTTGCCCTTGTCGGCGCTCAGCCGGTTCGCCAGCAGGCAGCCGGCGGTGCCGGCGCCGCAGACGATGTAGTCGTAGACCGGCCCGGTCGCCATCGGCCGACTTCAGCGCGTGGTGGCGACGAGCGCGGGGAACAGCTTGACGAGGCCTTCCGACATGACCTCGACCGCCAGCGCGGCGAGCAGCAGACCCATCAGCCGCGTCATCACGTTGATCCCGGTCTTTCCGATCGCCCGGGCGATGCGCCCGGACAGGCTGAACGCGATCCAGACCGCCAGACCGATCACGACGCCGTAGCCGACCAGGAAGGCGAGTTCCCACCAGTGGCGCGTCTTCTCGGCGTAGATGACCATCGTCGAGATCGTCGCCGGCCCGGTCAGCAGCGGGATGGTGAGCGGAACGACCGCGATGCTGTCGCCCGCGTCGACCTTGTCGCCGCCCTCCGCGAAGTCGGCCTTGCGGCTCTCGGCCGGCTGCGCGTTGAGCATCTGCAGCGACGACATCAGCAGCAGCATGCCGCCGCCGACCTGGAACGAGGCGAGCGAGATGCCGAAGAATTCGATGATCTTCAAGCCGGCGAGGGCGCTGACCGCGATCACCATGAACGCGCTGATGGCGGCCACGCGGATCGTGCGCTGGCGCTGCTCGCGCGAGAAACCCTCGGTGAAGTGGATGAAGAAGGGGAGCACGCCGATCGGATTGACGATCGCGAGCAACGCGATCAGCGGCTTGAAGATCTCCATGCGGCATTGTCGCTGCGGCTGCGCGGGCGACGAAGCCCGCCTTTCCCGGCCGGTTCACGCGACAGCCGCTGCGGGTTAGCCCTGATCTCGGGCCGTCCAGGCGGTTTCACCGGACACTCCAAAACAACACCCGCTCGCTTCCCGCATGCTTTCTTTCTTGCAATTCACTTATATTCCCCACTCTGTGTATGGATGCAGCGCCTTCGCTTGAATAGGTCACGACGGGTAGAAGCTCCACATGTCTGGTAGAAAGTGAAAGAGGCTCTGCATGGGCAATAAACTTTACGTCGGCAACCTGTCGTACAACATCCGCGACGACGACCTGCAACAGGCGTTCGCTCAATACGGATCGGTCTCCTCCGCCAAGGTCATGATGGACCGTGACACCGGGCGCTCGAAGGGCTTCGGCTTCGTCGAGATGGGTTCCGATCCGGAGGCGCAGGCGGCCATCAACGGCATGAACGGCCAGGCCCTCGACGGCCGCGCGATCGTCGTCAACGAGGCTCGTCCACGCGAAGAGCGTCCGGGCGGCTTTGGTGGTGGCGGCGGCGGCAGCCGCGGCGGCTTCGGCGGCGGCGGTGGTACCGGCGGCGGTGCTGGCGGCGGCCGGTCCGGTGGCGGCGGCTATGGCGGCGGCGGTGGTGGCTACGGCGGCGGCGGCGGTGGTGGCCGTTCCGGCGGTGGCGGCTACGGCGGCGGCGGCGGTGGCCGCTCGGGTGGCGGCGGCGGAAGCCGCGGCGGCTACTAGGCTGCGACTCGCGCAGCGGATCCCTTAGAAGGGGCCGCTCGGCAAGAAGGCGATGGGCTCCGGTTCATCGCCTTTTTTCATGTTCCGCTGCGCCGCCGCTTTCTCGGTCGCCCCGCCAACAGACGATCGAACAGCGGATTCGGAAGCGCACGCAGCAGCTTCGCGACGACGCCCATTTGCCACGGGATCACGCGGTAGGCACGGCCGGCGGCGATCGCCACGTAGGCCCGATCGGCAAACGCATCGGCCTGCATCAGGAACGGCATGCCATAGCGATTGCCCTGCGTCAGCGGGGTGTCGATGTAGCCCGGCAGGATCGTCACGACCTTGACGCCGCTCGACCGCAACTCGCCGCGCAGACTTTCGCAATAGCTGATCACGGCGGCCTTGCTCGAACAGTACGCGCCATGGCCGGGCAGGCCACGGATGCCGGCCACGCTGCCGATGCCGACCAGCGCCCCGCTGCGCCGCTCGGTCATCGGTCCGACGAACGGCTGGAACGTCGCGGCCATGCCGAGGTTGTTGGTCTCGTAGGTGGCCCGCATGACGTCGAGATCGTCGAACGCTGCGGTGTCGATGCCGACGCTGATGCCGGCGTTGGCGATGACGACGTCGGGCAGGCCTTGCGTCTCGATGCATTGACGGCCGGCGGTCGTGATCGCGTCGATGTCGCGCACATCCGCCCCGTAGACCGCAAAGGTCGCCGCGGAAAAACGCATCGACTCGGCCCAGGTCTGCAATTCGCCAGCGCGTCGCGCGACCAGCGCGAGCCGATAGCCGGCGGCATGGAAGCGCGCCGCCAGCGCCTGGCCGATGCCGCTCGACGCGCCCGTGATGTAGACAAGCGGCGGCGCCGCGCTCACGGCGTGGGACCTTTGCGGTCGGTCCGGCCGTCTCGGACGGGCGGCGGGAAGAAGCCCCGCATGCGTCCCTTCAGATCGATCACCCGGCCCAGGTTGTCGTACTCCATCGCCGAGGCCTGAACTTCGGTCGTGCCCTGCTTGACCCGCACCGGCAAATGCGACCGCACACGCTCGGTGTTGACGAAGACGTGCAGAAACTCGCTCCAGAAGTCGATCGCCTCCTCGGTCGGGGTCGCTTCGCGGGTCACCCGGGCACCGCCCATCAGCTGAACCTCGGTGCCGTCGCCGTTGGCCAGCGCGCGCCGCGCCGACGCGAGGGTCACGCTGCCGTCCGGCGCGACTGCGCGGATCCGCGGGTTCTCGATCTCGAGCGTGTCGGTGTCCGGAAAGTGGAGTGCGACGTCGCCTTCGATCTGGGTTCGCAGCGAGCCGTCGCGGGCGTAGCGCAGCACCGTGAACTGACGCATCGTGTAGTCGGGCTCATGGCGCGGCGGCGCCGCCACGCCGGGTCCGTCGGCGACCGGCGTGTTCTCGACCAGCCACCAGGTGCCGAGTGCAAGCAGGGCCATCACGACGAGGGGCAGGTACGACATCACGGCCCGGCCGAGGCGCGATGGCCACGGCTCGACCGGCCGCCCAGGCGAATGCAACGCCGCCGCAGCGGCACCGGCATAGACGTCGTTCACCGGGAGCGGTCCAGCGTGGTCAGATCGCTGCGCAACAGATCTGCGTAGCGACCGGCCGCCATCAGCAGCAGATCGCAGCACTCGCGGGCGGCGCCATGACCGCCGCGCGCGGCCGTCACGTGATCGACCAGCGCCAGCACTTCGGCATGGGCATTCGGCGGGGCGCAGGCGAAGCCGGCGCGATTCAGCAGCGGCAGGTCGGGCCAGTCGTCGCCCATCACGGCGACCGCGTCCCATTCGACGCCGAGCTGGGCGAGCAACGGCGTCGCCGCCGCGAGCTTGTCACCGACGCCGTACAGCGCGTGCGCGATGCCGAGGTCGGCAACGCGGCGCCGGACCGCCGGCGAATCGCGGCCGGTGACGACGAGCGGCAGGATGCCGCCGCGCGCCAGCAGCTTGAGGCCGTGGCCGTCGAGCGTCGAGAAGGCCTTCAGCACCTCGCCGTGCTCGTTCATGTAGATCGAGCCGTCGGTCAGCACGCCGTCGACGTCGAAAATGGCCGCGCGGATGCCCGACCCGGTGCCGCGCGCCGCTAGCAGCAGCTCGGGCGGAAACGCCAGGGTCGGCTCGATCGACGGCAGGCGCACGTCAGATCACCTTCGCGCGCATCAGGTCGTTCGAGTTCAGCGCGCCGCACAAGGCACCGTCAGCGTCGACGACGAGCACGCTGGTGATTCGATGCTGCTCCATCACCTGCGCCGCATCGACAGCCAGTGCGTCGGCACGCACCAGCTTCGGCCCGGTGTGCATCACGTCGGCGGCGTGCAGCACGCGCAGGTCGCCGCCGCGCTCGATCAGCCGGCGCAGATCGCCGTCGGTGAAGATGCCGAGCACCCGATGGGCGGGGTCGGTCACCGCGGTGAAACCGAGTCCCTTGCCGGTCATCTCGCGCAGCATCTCGGTGAATGCGGTGTCCGGTCCGACCTGCGGCAGCGCATCGCCGCTGCGCATCAGGTCGCGGACGCGAATCAACAGCTTGCGGCCGAGGCTGCCGCCCGGATGCGAGCGCGCGAAGTCCTCTTCGCGAAAGCCGCGCGCATCGAGCAGCGCGACCGCCAGCGCGTCGCCGAGCGCCATCTGCGCGGTGGTGCTTGCCGTCGGCGCCAGATTCAGTGGGCAGGCCTCCTGGTCGACCGCGCTCGACAAGCGGATGTCGGCGATCTTGCCGAGGTTGCTCTCGGCGCGGCCGGTCATCGCGACCAAGGTGACGCCGATGCGGCGCATCGCCGGAATGATCGCTGCCAGCTCGTCGCTCTCGCCCGAGTTCGAGATCGCCAGCACGACGTCGCCGGCGGTCACCATCCCGAGGTCGCCGTGGCTGGCTTCGGCCGGGTGGACGAACATCGCCGGCGTCCCGGTCGAAGCCAATGTCGCCGCGATCTTGCGGCCGACGTGACCGCTCTTGCCCATGCCCATCACGACGACACGTCCGCGGCACGCGAGCATCGCCTGCACGGCGCGCGTAAAGCCGTCGCCTTGGCGCGCCTTCAGTCCGATCAGCGCGTTGGCCTCGATGTCGAGCGTCGCACGCGCCAGTTCGAGCGCGCGTTCGGGATCGAAAGTGAGATCGGCAGTCACTGCGTCGCGGAGCGCCCCGTTAGGATCGGCCGATTCTAGGGTTGCCGCTCGCGCGTGATGGCACGCGTCGTGCGGGCTCGCTTTTGCATGGCCTCAACGCTCGAACTGGTGCTGCTCTTCCTCGTTGCCGCGGTTGCCGGTGCGGTGATCTGCCGCCTCGCGCGCCTTCCGCCGATGCTCGGCTACCTCGCGGTCGGTGTCCTGATCGGTCCGCACGCGATGGCGCTCGCGAAGGATTCGGCCGCGGTGAACTACCTCGCCGAGTTCGGCGTCGTGTTCCTGATGTTCGTGATCGGCCTCGAATTCAACCTGCCGAAATTGCGCAGCATGCGCAAGCTCGTGTTCGGGCTCGGCCTCAGCCAGGTCGGCCTGACGATGCTGGCCGCGCTGGTCGGCAACCTGCTGATCGGCGCGGGCTACGCGTGGTGGGGGCGCTCGTGGGGTCTCGGCTGGCAGAGCGCGGTCGCGCTGGGCGGCGCGCTCGCGATGAGCAGCACCGCCATCGTCGTCAAGCTGATGGCCGAGCGCCTCGAGCTCGAGACCGAGCACGGCCGCCGCGTCATGGGCGTGCTGCTGTTCCAGGACTTGGCCGTGGTGCCGTTGCTGGTGCTGATCCCGGCGCTCGGCTCCTCCCCCGAGGCGCTTGTGAGCGAGCTCGCGCTGGCGGCGCTGAAGGCCGGCGTCCTGCTGACGGTGCTGCTCGCCGGCGGACAGGTCGTGATGCGCTGGTGGCTCACGATCGTGGTCCGGCGCAAGAGCGAGGAGCTCTTCGTCCTCAACCTGCTGCTGGTGACGCTCGGCCTGGCCTGGCTCACCGAGCATGCCGGCCTGTCGCTCGCCCTCGGCGCGTTCATCGCCGGCATGCTGATCGCGGAGACCGAATTCAAGCACCAGGTCGAGACCGACATCCGGCCGTTCCACGACGTCCTGCTCGGCCTCTTCTTCATCACGATCGGGATGAAGCTCGATGCCCATGCCGTGCTGCGCCAGTGGCCGCTGGTCCTGCTGCTGACGATCCTGCCGGTGCTCTTCAAGTTCGCGCTGGTCACCGTGCTGGCCCGGATCTTCGGCGCTGCGCCCGGCGTCGCGCTGCGCACCGGCCTCTACCTCGCGCAGGCCGGCGAGTTCGGCTTCGTGCTGCTCGCGCTCGCGACACAACAGAAGCTGTTGCCGCCCTCGCTGCAGAGCCCGATCCTCGCCAGCATGGTGCTGTCGATGCTGGCGACGCCGTTCCTCATTCTCTACAGCAACCGCATCGTGATGCGCCTCTCGGCCAATGACTGGCTGATGCAGTCGGTCGCCATGACGTCGATCGCGAAGCGCTCCATCAACACCGAGGGCCACATCATCATCGCCGGCTACGGCCGCAGCGGTCAGAACCTGGCGCGGCTGCTCGATGCCGAGCGGATCGGCTACATCGCCCTCGACCTCGATCCGGACCGCGTGCGCCAGGCCGCCGCCGCCGGACAGAGCGTCGTGTTCGGCGATGCGGCCCGGCTGCAGAGCCTGGTGGCCGCCGGTCTCGCCCGCGCGCGCGCGGTCGTCGTGACCTACCACGACACGCCATCCGCGCTGAAGATCCTGCAGCTCGTGCAGGCGCACGCGCCCAAGGTGCCGGTCGTCGTGCGGACGCTCGACGACAGCGATCTCGAGCGCCTGCAGGCGGCCGGCGCGACCGAGGTGGTGCCAGAGGCGATCGAAGGCTCGCTGATGCTGGCGAGCCATGCGCTGGCACTGGTCGGGGTGCCGATGCGACGCGTGCTGCGCGTCGTCCAGGAACAGCGCGACGCGCGCTACGGCCTGTTGCGCGGCTACTTCCACGGCGCCGACGACGACACCGTCGACGAGCTCACGCACGCCCGCCTGCTGACGGTCACCGTGCCGGCCGGCGCGCGTGCCGTCGGGCGCTCGATCGCCGACTCGGTGCTCACCGACGACGTCTCGGTGGTGTCGGTGCGGCGCGCTTCGGGTGCCGTCCAGCAACCCGACGCCGCGCTGGTGCTGGGTGCCGGCGACACGCTGGTGCTGTCAGGACGGCCCGAGCCGCTCGCCCGCGCCGAGACCTCGCTGCTGCGGCGCGGCTAGACCCGACGGCTCGCGCAGCCCGCGCGAGAACGTTCGTTCGGTCAGGAGATCGGTGTCTGGCGCGTCATGTTCGCGCGCATCCGGACCGCCATCACGGCCCCTGCGGCACGCAGCAGCTCGAGCGCCAGAACGGGCGAGCGCTGGGCGAGCTCTTCCATCCGCGGGCCGCGCAGCGCCCAGACCACGCACGGCGTCATCGCTTCGACATTGGCCATGCGATGGGTGTCGCCGAACAATCCCGGCTCGCCGACCACCGAGCCGGCGCGCAGGATCGCGACCTTGCTGGCGCCCGGAGGGCCGCCGGTCGTGAAGATCTGCATCGTGCCCTGCGCGATCAGGTACATCGAGCGATCGGCATCGCCCTGCTTGATCAGCATGTCGCCGGCACGGATCTCATGGCGGCCCAGATACGGCGCCAGGGTGCGCCATTGATCGAACGACAGACGCGGCCGAAACGCATCCTCGGCGTTCAGGGTCTGTACCGCACGCACCAGCTCATCGATGTCCATCCGCGTTGCGCCAGGGTCCTTCGCGGCTGCCGGGCGCGCCTCCTGCTTGAATTATCCGGATGCCGCTCGGTCTGGCAAGCCGCGCTCGCAACAAGGTGGCGCGATGCGACAGAACGTTTCGCGGTGACGCCGGGCGGTCATGAACTTCGAAGCGAACCGGCGCCTTGAAGCGGCGCGGTCAGATGACTCCCCTGCCTCGGCGCCTGTGCGCATTCACGTCATCAACTGCCTGGCGCCCGTTTTCATCTGGCGCAGGAAATGCGCGTAGCCGATGGCCGGCGTCGCAACGAGCTGCGCGTCGATGTTGTCGATGACCTTCTGCACCGCCGCTTTCGCCGCGGCCTTCTTCTCCGGGGTCTTGTCCTTGTCCTTGACGGTCGACTCGACATCCTTCAACTGATGGGTGAAGTGCGTCTTCTTCGTCCAGTTGGCGGTCTTGCGCGCGCTGGCCCAGCTCGACACCGGCTTGGTCCAGTCGAGTTTCAAGTTCTTCCAGAGCAGTGCGTCCTGCAACTGCTGGGTCTTGGCAGCGAGCTTGGCGAACTCGCCCTGGATCTTGTCATCGCCCTGCATCCCGGCGGCCCGCACCTCGTCGCTCTGCGCCTTGGCCGTGGCAATCGCCTTCTCGATTGCGTCAAAGCTGTCGGCCTCGGTCAGCCGGTCGAGCGCCTGGATCTGCTGGTCGATGCCGGCCAGCAGCGGCGGCACCAGCAGGCCCATGACTTCGCTGCGCCGTGCGTTCGCGAGCGAGATGAAGTTGGTGATGACGTCCTCCATCTCGCGGTGTGCCACGCGTTCCTTGTCGTGGATCGGCCGCACCGCGTTGAACTCGCGGATCAGCGTGTTGACGAGGACCAGGCATTGCTTGACGTCCGCCGTGACCGGCTTCGCGGCGACTCGCTTGTAGACCTGTTCCATCTCGAACAGGGCGGCGTCGACCGCGCGCGTCTCCAGCGCCTGCAGCCCGGCATCCTTCACGCCCCGGTTCTTTGCGCTGGCCCAGCACAGCGAGGTCAGCGCGATCGGCGAGGGCGCCCAGTTGCCGACCGCCACATCGCGCCCGACCACCACGATGTCGTCCGGCATGCGCGTCTCAAGATACTCGACGACCTTGCCGACGTTGGCATCCTCGTCCTTCAGCGTCTCGGCGTTCAACCCGCACTTGCTCATGAAGTCGCCGACGATCGGATCGTGCTTTTCACAGCAGCCCCAGGCCACGGCGTACTTCGCGAGCGTGGGGTTCTCGCGGATCGCGATCAGCCCGAGCTTGCGGTTCTCCGGCCGCACCAGCGCCAGCCGGTACTGGATCCAGGCCTTCTCCAGGTCGTAGCGCTTGTTCGCTTCATAAAGCAGCGCCTCGATGGCGCCGGCGATCGTCGCACCCGCCTGCACCGCCTTGCCGGCGGCGGCGCCGAGACCGCTGCATTCGGTCACCGCGCCGATGATCTTCACCAGCTCGACCGCTGCGCTGATCTCGTAGTGCAGGGCCTGAACCGCGGCGTTCTTCGTGAAGTTGCCGACTGCCGATGAATACGGGCTCGCGGCACGGACCATGTCGCGGTTGCTGTCGACCCAGGCGACGAAGTCGCGCGTCCGCTGCACCGCCAGCAGGATGTTCTGCGCCAGCGCGACGGCGGAGCCGCCGATCGCCAGCGGCGCGATCACCTTCGAGGCGACGTCGAAGCCCATCCCGGCAACCGTCGCGCCCCACTTGATCAACGCCTGCTGCTGTTTCAGGGCCTTGATCTTGCGGTCGATCAAGCCCGCGACCTTCATGCCGTCGGCCTTCAATTCGCGCGCTGCCGCGATCGCCTGGTCTTCTTCCAGATCGGCGGCGCGCTGCTCGGCCTGCTCGTCCTCGAAGACCTTGTTCACCGCAGCAGCCATGCTCTTGCCGATCGCCTCGCGGTTCGCGGGGTCCTTGATCTCGTCGACAAAGGTCTGCAGCTTGGTGCCGGCCTTGGCTGCTTCGTCGGCCGCCTTGCTCACCAGGTCGAGCGCCTTGCCAAGGTCAGGCGCATCGAGTGCCGCCTTCAGGTCGCTTTCCTTCAGCTTGGCATCGAAGGCCGCCTTCATTGCCGTGCCCGCCGCGGTCATGACAGCCGTACTGGTCACCGTCTTCGGGTCGCAGGCGAGGATGGCCTTCTCGTACGCCGCACTGATCTGCTGCTTCAGCTTGTCGGCTTCCGCGGCGCGGATGTGCGCAGCGAGCACCGGCGCCTTGACCAGCGCTCCGAACGCGCTGCTCGCGACGATGCCGAGATCGGGCGCCACCGCGTCGATCGCGCCGGCGAGCGCCGCACAGGCGTGCGTCACCATTTGCTGCGCCACCAGGCCGCCCTTCGCCTTGCGCGTGGCCGTTGCGGAGTCGACATCTTCGGGCGGCGCGGCATCGCCGCTGCCGACGGCTTCCCGCGCTTCGTTGCCCGTCGCCGCCAGGCCGACGGTGAAGTTGATCAGGTCCGCGGCGGCGGAAATGTCGGCCAGCCCGTCCGAGTTCTTGCCCGACTTCAGCGTCTTGAAGAAGCTCACATGGTTGTCGGGGTCGGCGATGTCGTAGGACTCGTTGTCCTTCGCTGCGGTCACGTTGGCGGCGGAGTTGAGCGTTCCCGCGGCCGAGCCGAGCGCGGCCGCCGTCTTGCCGGCCTGGATGATCAGTCCCTTGTTCTCGTCCCAGAAGCCCTTCGGCTTCTCCTTCTTCAACCGCTCGGCATAGGCGTCGAAGCTGCCCGTCAGCATCTCCTTCGTCGCGCTGTACTTGTTCGGCACCAGCGTCTCGGGCAGCAGGCCCTGGCGCACCAGCGGCTGATAGAGCGCGGGCCCAATTTCCTTGGCGTCGAAGAGCGGTCCCTTCTTCGGCACCTTGACCTTCTTGCCGGTCGGCGCACCCTGGCCGTCGACTTCGTCGATCTCGATCAGCACGACGGCGCCGGTGTCCGGATCAATCTCTTCAGCCTCGACCTCGAACTCCTTGGCGATCTGCTCGGCGATGTGCTGCGCCTTCAGCTGCGCTGCGTGGTCGTCGGTGTCGAGTGCGTAGCCGTCCTGCATCTCGTCGAGGTCGAACTCTTCGATCTGGCCGCGGCCCTTCTCGTCGAGCAGCGACAGGCCGTCCTTCTTTTTCTTGTCGTTCGGGCGCGTGGCCTTCTTGTTCATGCCTTCGTAGATTTCGGCCGCCTTCAACGACACCGCGGCGGCGGCACGCGCCATCACGGCGTCCTTCGTCGCCTGCCGATCCTGCAAGGCCTTCTGCAACGTCGCCTTTGCGCCCAGTTCCTGCAGCCACACCTTCTTGCCAGCTTCCATGGCCATGGTCAGTTCCTCCTCAAGCGGATTGCAGGTTGAAGTCGATGGCCGTCAAGGTGTCGCGCATGCCGCGCAGCGACACCGGGTGGAAAGTCTGCTCGGCGATGCGCGCGAGCAGCGGGTCGGCGGCGAGCATCGACTGGTACGAGCGCAGATAGCGCAACCCCTGCTCCTTCAACGGCCGTCGGGCCACTTTCGGATCGTCTTCGGACAGCGTGATCAGCACGTGGTCGAACGCGGTCGGGTCGAACGAGCCCGACACCCGGTCGATCATCGCGTTGACATTGCCGGCATCGACGCTGGGGTCGGCCTTCACCTCCGCGGCGATGGCCTCCTTCAACTGCTTCAGGTCGCCGAGCAGCGACCCCACGGCACTGCGCCACTGGGTGCGCAGGTCCTTCAGCTTCTGCGAGCTCGCCGACTTCAGCGAGTAGGGGTTGTCGATGAACTCGTTGGCGAACCGGTAGGCCTCGGTGAGCTTTGCGTTGGCCTCGTCGTAGTCGTGTGCCTTGGCGGCCTTCTCGGCAGCCTTCAGGGCCGGTGCGAGCTGGTGGAAGTACAGCGAGCGGTTGACCGAGCCGGTCTTGGCCGCCTCGGCCGCCGCAGCGGCCGCCTCGCGCGCGGTGTCCTTCTTGAAGACGGCGATGCTGGCGTCCCATTTGCGCTTCGCCAGCGAGGCCTCGAAGTCGACCTGTCGCGTGCGCGCCTCGGCGGAGGCCAGCAATTCGGGCGTCGCGACGACCTCCTTGATGGTCTGCTCGATCGCCAACAGCTCCTGCGCGCAGGCCGGCTCGCCGCCTTCGGCCGGTCTCATCGCCTCGTTGATGCGCTTGAGCAGCGCCGCCTTCAATTGCGGCGCGCCGATCACCGCGTCGAGTTCGGTGCGACGCTTGGTGGCGTTTTCGATGAGGGTGGCGCGCTGTTTGGCAGCCTCCTCGGCGAACTTGATCTGCCCCCGGATGTCGGCCTCGAACGTGGCCAACTCCACCAAGGCCAGCGCGGGCGCCAGCTTGCGGCTCGCAGGCACCACCTCTTTCTCGAGGCGGAAGGTCAGCACGCCGTGCTTGGTCGGCAGGCAGGTCTTCAGCTTCTCGTCGTCGAGCAGCTTCTTCAACGCCGCCATCTTGGCTTCCATCGCATCGAAGCTGGCCGTGCTGGCCTTGTTGCCGGCTTCGGCCTCGAGCGATGCGATCTCGGTCTCGATCGCATCGAATGCCGCCTTGGCACTCTCCACCACGGCCTTCAGCGGACTGTCGGCGAGCGCGCGCGCATCCTCGACCTTCAGCGCGAGCGCGGCGAAGAAGGGCTCGTACTGCTTGTTCTTCTCTTTCGACCAGAAGCCCTCGTTGCTCTTGCGCAGCTTGGTCACGCGCTTCGTCAGGCCTTCCGCCCGCGTGTTCATCGCATCGGTGGCCGTGGCAGTGGCCTTGGCGAGCCGCTCGAGCTCGGCGCCGATGCGGGTCAGCAAGTCCTGCAGCTTCTGCACCGACTTGGCATCGGCCGCGGTGCCGGTTTGCGGCCTGAGCTTGTCGAGCTCATCGCGCAGCGCGGTCGCCTTGGCGGCGTCTTCCTGGCCCAGCGCACCCAGCGCCGTGGTGGCTTGGCGCGCCAGCACATTGAACTGCCGCTCCGGAGGCAGATCGGCTACCGCCTGCTTGGCGGAGGCCAGACCCTCCTGCGGTGGCGCCTTTGCCTTGCGCTTGGCCGCGTCCGGGTTCTTCTTGGCCCAGGCGGCCCAGTCCTTCGACAGCGCCGGGAGGTCGGCCTGCAGGTCGCTCGCCACCTTGGCGGCGGCATCCCAGTCGCGGGTCAGCAGCACCTCCTGCTGCGCCACCATGAACGCCGTCATCCAGCGGCTCGCCGGGACGCCGATCTTCGCGTCGCTGCATCCGGTCAGCTTGTCCAACTCGGGCATGCTGATCTTCGAGACGGTGCTTTCCAGATCCGTCCACTTGTCGTACTTCGTCTTCAGCGCGGTGTAGGTGGTGCTCAGGGGCTTGTCGATGGCCTGGAAGTCGGCAAGAGCGCCGTCGTAGTCCTGCAGCCCCAGCTTGGTTCGTGCCGCCCGCATGGACGTCTGCACCGGCTCGAACACGGCAGTGGTGCCCATGAGCGCCAGGGCGGCGACCTTCTTGTCGAGACTGTCGTGCAGGATCGAAGCCTCGGCGGCACGCTTGATCAGGTCGGCGGTGTTCTTGACGATCGTGTCCGCGAAGGACTTCATGTCGGCCAGCGCCTTCTTGACCTCCTTCGAGTCCTCGGCGTGGTCGAGCGTCAGCGGTGCCAGGATGGCGCTGAACTTGTTGCGTTCCGCCGTGATCGCTGCAGCCTGTGCGATGCCGGCCGCGCGCTGCCAGTCGTCGAGCGCCTTCTCCGCCAACAGGCGCTGCTTCTGGAAGGCCTCGCCGCCGACGTGTTTGCGGAACGACTTCTCGGCAACCACGCCCTTCTTCAGGGTGCCGCTCAGGCCCTCCAGCGCGTGATAGGCGTCCTTGTACTTGCCCTTGTCGGCGTGCACCTTGCCGGCCGCAATCAACGCGCCCAGCTCGTCGTGCTGGGCCTTGGCCCCGGGCAGCGGCTTGCCGTCGCGACTTTCCAGCGCCTTCTGCGCGGTCTGGATGCGCTCGACCTTGTTGTCGTAGATCGGGTGGAACTCGGCTTCTTCGAGCGCGCGGTTGCGGGCCGCCTGCGTGGCGATCGCGGCGTCGGCGCGCACCGCTTCCAGCTTGGCGGCAGCGGCCTTGAAGTCGGGCTGCGGCTTCTGCGTGGCGAGCACCTTGGCCTCATCCAGCGCCTTCGCGTATTTCACGAGGTTGGCCGTGTCGGCACTCGTCTCGGCGGTTTCCTGCAGCACACGCCGGTAGTCGCGGATGTCGCCGTCGATGCGGGCGGCGAGGTCCAGGTAGGCCTGGTACTCGGCGGTGATCGATTTGTCGTGCTTCTTGGCGTCCTTCTGATCGCTCTTCTTGGCGTCGGCCGCCAGCTTGGGAACCTTCAGGTAGGTTTCGAGGAAGACGCGTTGCTCGGGGGTCAAGGGCATGGTGGCTGGCTCCCAACAGGATTCAGGCGAACTGGGCGGACAGATCGTTCAACGTCGCGGTGACGCGCTTCTTGATGTCGAAGCTGCCGAAGGGGTTGACGTCGATCGCCTGCATCAGCGGGTTGCCGTCGACGAATGCCAGGATCTCGCGGATCATGGCCTGAGCCTCGTCCTTGCGGGCCTGCTGCTCTTCCGGCTTCACCGCCTTGACGGCCTCGTCGAGCTTGTCGCGCAACCGCTCGTCGTGGCCGTCGAGCGTTCGATAAAGCCGCTGGGTGCTGGCGGCGATCGCCTCGCTGTCGAACTCGTCCGAAGCGGCGGCCCGGATCGCCTCCTCCATGCGGCGCAGTTCGGCCTGCACGGTGTTGCGGGTCTGTTCCCAGACGATCTGCGACTGCTTGAACAGCACGTTGGCACCGGTGGCAGCGGCCACCTTGGGCACGCCGCCCGCCTTCGCATCGATGCCCGCGGCGGCCATCGATGCGTCGATCTCGTCGAGCAGTGCCAGAGCCTGCGCCAGCTGCTCCGCCGTGAAGCCTTTTTGGCGGACCAGCGCAACCGCTTCCTCGCGCTTGGCCTTGACCTGCTCGGCCAGCCGCCCGCCCGCCGCCTCCGCCGCCTTGAAGACCGGGACCAGACCGGACATGCGGCTCCTGAACGGCATGGCCGGGTCGAGCGGCGGCGCCTTCGGCACCGAGCCCGCTGGCGCTTGGCTTGGTGCGGCAGCGGCTCCCGACGCGGCCGGCGTCGCCGTCGATCCCGGCGGAGTCCTCGGCTTGCCTTGCAGCAGGTCCTCGGCCTGCGTCATCAGCGCGTCGACCTTGGCCCACTCGCGATTGCTCGAGTGCATGCCCGCATCGGCACACAGCTTCTTGGCCTGCGCAGCGGCCTCGGCGTCGCCCGTTTCGCGGGTCAGCGCCAGGACCGCCTTCAGTCTTTCCTTGAAGGCGTCGGACAAGGCCTTGTGGTCCGGGGCGCCGCGAGTCGTACCCGTCGCACCTCCGCCAGCCGGCTCGGCGGTCGCAGCCGTGGTTCCCTGCGTTCTGCCTCGCAGCAGGGCCTCGGCCTGGGTCATCAGTGCGTCGACCTTGGCCCACTCGCGGTTGCTCGAGTGCATGCCCGCATCGGCGCACAGCTTCTTGGCCTGCGCAGCGGCCTCGGCGTCGCCGGTTTCGCGGGTCAGCGCCAGGACCGCCTTCAGTCTTTCCTTGAACGCGTCGGACAGGGCCTTGTGATCGGGAGCTCCTGGCGTCGCACCCGTCGCAGTTGTCCCACTCGCGGCATCCCCGCCGGAAGCGGCCGGCTCGTCCGCCTCGCTTTCCTGCTCGAACACGGTGCCGTCGGCGTTCCACAGCACCGCCTTGGCGATCTTGAAGCCCGCGGCCTTGACAGGGCCCTTCACCTTCTTCACCAGACCGGACAACGGCTTGTCCAGTTGCAGCATCAAGCAGGTGCCCGGAAACTCGCCGTCCACCTGGACCCGCGCCGTGCCGAAGGCTCCGGTCTTGACGCCGGTCTCGGCTTGGAGCGCCGCGAACAGCTTCTTCCCGCTCATCTTGGGATGCATCGCGAACACCGCGCCCTGCTTGTCCTTGGCGTCGATGAACGCGAACCGCATGCTCAAGTCCGGGTCGCGCTTGCAGCGGGTCAGCATCGCAAGCAGCCGTTTGGGTTCCAGCAACACGTTGGCCGGCTCGTCGTCTTCCTCGTCCGCGTCGCCGTCGGCGTCGAGCGCGGCCTGGGCCTTCTTCTGCAGCGTCTCGGCTTCCTCGAGGATCGCGTAGAGCTCGTCCTTGATGGCGCCGAATGGCTTGTCGCCGAGCTTCTTCTTCAGCTTGACGAGCGCTGTGACCTGCTTGGGAATCTCCTTGATGAGATCCCCCAGCGCTTCGAGCCGCGGTTCGGGCTTGCGCTCATCGGTCTTGTCGAACCGAGCCAGCGCCTTCAGCAGGTCCTTGTCCTCCAGCTCCCCCTCGAGCTTCTGCTTCTTGGTGAACGCCTTCCACAGCGCTTCACTGATCTTGTCTGCCATGGCCGGCGCCTTTCGGTGGGTGGAGGGGGAGGCTCGAACGGACGGCGATCGCGCGCGGCACGACCCACTCGCCCACGTGAATTTGCCTGTCACCCGAGTGTTGCGGAATGCGCCGTCTTGGGCAATTGGATCGAACCCCGCAGCGGCCGTCCGCATCCGGATCCCTGGCAAAGAACGTCCGGGTCGCGGTCTGGTCTCGGATTCCAGCCTCCACTCAGCCTGGACCGGACACCCTTCACTTTCCGATGCAGAACCGGCTGAAGATCACTCCGAGCAGATCGTCGGGCGTGAACGCGCCGGTGATCTCGCCGAGGGCGTCGTGGGCCAATCGCAGTTCCTCGGCGAACAGCTCCAGGGCCGCGTCGCGCTGCAGGGCATGCGCTTCGGCGAGCCGGAGGTGCCCGGCTGTCCGCTGCAGCGCATCGAGGTGGCGGGTGCGGGCGATGAACACGCCTTCGGGCTCGGCGCGCCAGCCGGCCATTTCGAGCAACCGACCGGCCAGTGTGTCCAGACCCTGTCCGGTCCTTGCCGAGATCCGCAGGCCGTCGCTCGGCACCGCCGCAGCCGCGATATCGGCCTTGTTGTAGACATCGATGCGGTGGCCGGGGGCCACCTGCTGCGACGCGAGGCGCTCGGCCAGGCGGGCGTCGTCGGCGTCGTAGGC
Source organism: Caldimonas sp. (assembly GCA_039922395.1). Taxonomy (GTDB): domain Bacteria; phylum Pseudomonadota; class Gammaproteobacteria; order Burkholderiales; family Burkholderiaceae_C; genus Schlegelella_A. The sequence continues at coordinate 4,457 of JBDSAB010000562.1, read as the reverse complement.
CGGGTCGCCAACGCGCGACAGGTCGTGCAGGAAGACGACGACGTCGGCGTCGCCGATTTCGCCCCAGCTGCGCGCCACGCCGATCCGCTCCACTTCGTCGTTCGACTCGCGCAGGCCGGCGGTATCGACGACATGGATCGGCACGCCCTGGATCTGGATCGTCTCGGCGACCTTGTCGCGCGTCGTCCCGGGAATCGGCGTGACGATCGCCAACTCGGCACCGGCCAGTGCATTCAGCAGCGAGCTCTTGCCGACGTTCGGCTGCCCGGCCAGCACGACCTTGATCCCCTCGCGCAACAGCACGCCCTGGCGCGCGCGGTCGCGGACGGCAGCCAGTTCGGCGACGATCCGCGCGAGGCGGCCCTGCGCATCGGCGCGTTCGAGAAAGTCGATTTCTTCCTCGGGAAAGTCGAGCGTCGCCTCGACCAGCATGCGCAGCTCGATCAGCGCATCGCGCAGCTTCTCGACCTGAATCGAGAACGCGCCGCTCAACGAGCGGCTGGCCGAACGGGCGGCCGCTTCGGTGCTGGCGTCGATCAGGTCGGCAACCGCTTCGGCTTGCGCCAGATCGAGCTTGTCGTTCAGGAACGCCCGTTCGGTGAACTCACCCGGGCGCGCGATGCGCAGGCCCGGGAGCCGCGCGCTACCGGTGGTCGGATCGATCTCGGCTGCGGCTTCGAGGCATCGCGCCAGCAGCAGCTGCAGCAGCACGACGCCGCCGTGCGCCTGCAGCTCGAGCACGTCTTCGCCGGTATAGGAATGCGGCGCCGGAAAATGGATCGCGAGGCCGCGGTCGAGCGGCTGACGGTCGGCATCGAAGAACGGCAGGACCGTGGCGCGGCGCGCCTCCGGCAGCTCGCCGCACAGCGCTTCGATCAGCGGGCGCAGGCCATGCCCAGACACCCGCACGATGCCGACCGCGCCGCGGCCACTCGCCGTCGCGATCGCGACGATCGGGTCATCGGCCGACATCTGCAGCGCTCAGCCGCGCCGGCCGCTCATGGGCCGCGTCGCGCCATGGCAGCGGTCGCGCGCCGCGGGATGTTCGCTACTTGCCGAGCACGCCGAGCTGCTTGTTGATCAGCCACTGCTGCGCGATCGACAGGATGTTGTTGGTGAGCCAGTAGAGCACCAGCCCGGCCGGGAAGAAGAAGAACATCACCGAGAAGACGAGCGGCATGATCCACATCATCTTGGCCTGCACCGGATCCGGCGGGGTCGGGTTGAGCCAGACCTGGAACACGCTGGTCGCGGTCATCAGCAGCGGCAAGATGAAGAAAGGGTCCTTCGCCGACAGGTCGGTGATCCAGCCGGTCCACGGCGCATGGCGCATCTCGACGCTCGACAGCAGCACCCAGTAGAGCGCGATGAAGAACGGCATCTGCGCGACGATCGGCAGGCAGCCGCCCAGCGGATTGACCTTCTCCTCGCGGTAGATGCGCATCATCTCCTGCTGCATCTGCTGCGGCTTGTCCTTCAGCCGCTCGCGCATCTCCATGATCTTCGGGTTGATGGCCTTCATCTTGGCCATCGACTTGTAGGCCTTGGCGTTGAGCCAGAAGAACGCGGCCTTCAGGATGAACACCAGGCCGACGATCGCCCAGCCCCAGTTGCCGATCAGCTTGTAGAGCTCGCTGAGCAGCCAGAACAGCGGCTTCGAGAGGATCGTGAACCAGCCGTAGTCCTTGACCAGCTCGAGGCCCGGGGCGAGCGCTTCGAGACGGTTTTCCTCCTGCGGACCGACGTACAGGCGCGCCTCGAAGTTCCGGGTGGAATCGGGCGCGATGTCGCCCAGCGGCACGATCTCGCCGACCGAATAGGTGTTGGCGGCGACCTTGCCGGTGAAGAACTCGCGGGCCGGCCCGGGCGCGCCGGGCTGGTCGATGAGCCAGGCCGACGCGTAGTAGTGCTGCACCATCGCCACCCAGCCGCTGGCCGACGAGGTGTCGTGGTCGGGCTTGTCGCCGTCGCGGCGCTTCTCGATCGACTTGAAATCGATCTTCTGGTAGTGGTTCTTCTCGGTGTAGATCGAGGGCCCGGTGAAGGTGAAGTAGAAGCTCGACTCACCGGGCGGCGAGTTGCCGTCGCGCACCAGTTGAAGGTACAGACGCGGGGCGATCGGCGTCGCGCCGACGTTGACCACCTGATGCTGCACGCCGATGACGTAGTCGCCGCGTCGGAAGGTGTAGGTCTTGACCAGCTTGACGCCGCCGACGGGTTCGCTCTCGAACTGCACCCGCACGTCGTTCTGGCCGGGGGCGAGCGTGCGCTCGCCGGGCACCAGTCGCATGGCCGTGTGGTGGTTCGGCAGGCCGGCACCGCCGGCCGGCGGCACCAGGCCGCTTTCGGCGAGATACAGGCGGCTGGCCGAACGGTCGAGCAGCACGACGTTCTTCGTCGAGTCGAACGGGTCTTTCTGCTGCAGCAGCTCGACGCCGGTCAGCGTGCCGCCGACGCTGTCGAGCGTGGCCCGGACCAGGTCGGTGGTGATCGTCACCTTCTCGCCGACTGCGATCGCTGCGACCGTCGGCGCGGTGACGATCGGGCCGGTGGCCGCTGGTGCCGCGCCGCCCGGCACGGCGCCAGCCAGCGGCGTGGTCGCGGGTAAAGCCGAGGGCGCTCCGCCCGGCACGGGGGCTGGCGTGGCAACGCGTGCAGGCGAAGGCGGCGCGAAGAACGAGGGCTGGCCGGTGTGCTTGTTCCAGGCGTCCCAGATCAGGAACAACGAGGCGGAAAAGATAACCCACAGAAGGGTGCGGCGAATGTCGGTCATGTCAGTGGCGAAGAGGGTGCGGCGGGGTCGGCCGATGGCCGGCGGCCGGCCGGACGCGCGAGCAGGGCGGTAAAAAGGCGGGGCGGCTGCTCGGGCACCGGGTCGGCCCCGCCGGCGCACCACGGATGGCAGCGCGCGATGCGGCCGATCGTCAACGCCGAGCCGGCCGCCGCGCCGTGCCGGCCGAGTGCGCCCAGGGCATAGACGGAGCACGTCGGCTCGAACCGACAGGAGCTTCCCAGCCACGGGCTGAACGCGAAGCGATAGAAGCGAACCAGCGCGACCAGCAATCTCTGCGGCAGGTGGGTCATGGCGCCGGTCCGGTGGCGGCCACGAACAGCCGCTCGAGCTCGTCACGGGCGGTGATCTTCAATGCGTCGGACGCGGCGCTCGGGAACAAGGCTCGATCGAATGGTGCGCGCAAGCGGACGACCCAGGTGCCAGCACTCAGGTCGCCGCGATGGCGCTCGGCGGCCGCGTAGATCTGGCGCTTGAGGAGCGAACGAGTCACGGCACGGCGGGCGTGCCGCTTGGGCACGACAGCACCGAGGCGCGGGCCCCCTGCGGAGCCCTTGGCGAATGAGTCATCCACAGGACGCTCAGCCGTTGTCCACATGGTTGTTGATAACTCCGCCGGTTCAGCGTCGGGGGCGGCTGGCGGTGAGGCCTCGACGGCAGGCCAGCAATGGTGAACGGCGAAATGATCGGTCGCCGCGCGACGCCGCGTGCGCAGGACGCGTTCGAATTCACGGGCATCGACGAGACGCTGCAGCGGCCCTCGTGGCCCGGCTCGGGCCGGCACGGCGCGAAGGCCTGGGCCGCTAGACCGCCAGGCGCTTGCGGCCCTTGGCGCGACGGGCGTTGATGACGGCGCGGCCGCCACGCGACTTCATGCGGACAAGAAAGCCGTGGGTGCGAGCGCGGCGGACTTTCGAGGCTTGGTAGGTTCGTTTCATGGTGAGCTTTCGGGCAACCTGTGATTACATCAAGAAGCGTTGCTGCCGTCAACCCGCGCCGAGCGGGTCGAAGGGCAGGGTGGCGACCCCGTCACCCGGTGTAATCCCCTGTGGATAAGTGCCGTTGCCGCGGCCGCAGGGCGTACAATTGCTGCCTTTCGAGGGGTACTTCTCCACATATGCAGGCCGACCTCGGCAACCTCTGGCAACGTGGCTGCGAGCGCTTGGCTTCGGAGTTGCCCGACCAGCAGTTCAACACCTGGATTCGGCCCTTGCCGGAGGCCGACGTCAGCGAAGACGGTGCGGCCACCGTCGTCACGGTGCGCGTTCCCAACCGCTTCAAGCTCGACTGGATCCGCAACCAGTACGCACAGCGAATCGAGACCGTCCTGAGCGAGCTCGCGGGCAAGCCGGTGCGGCTCGACATCGCGCTTGCGCTTCGCGACGGCGCCGTTCGCGCCGCCGGCTTCGAGGCCACGCCCGGCCAGGCGGGCCGGGCGTCGGATCGTCTCGGGTCGGCCAGTAACGGCGCTTCCCATTCCCCCGTGCGGGCAGGCGACGCCCCGTTCGGCGCCGGCACTGGCGCGCAGCGCAGCGCCGCAGGTCCGGTGACGTTGGCGCCGCTGCCGTCGCGCAGCCGGCTCAACCCTGCCCTGACCTTCGACACGCTGGTTCCCGGCCGCGCCAACCAGATGGCGCGCACCGCGGCGCTGCACGTCGCCGGCTCG
>JBDSAB010000561.1:0-27268 GCA_039922395.1 Caldimonas sp. | reverse complement strand
TATTCGATGATCCGAAAACGTCCAGCGATGTTATTGAAATAGAACTGCAAAAGGCCCCAGGCCTCGGCAAACTTTCCCAGGACGACGAAGCGCGCGTACAGCCGCGCATCCGCCGACGTATCGCCCTGGCCCCGCCGGTACCTTGCGACTCGTTGACCCAGCACGACGTAGCCCAGCGCCAGAAGCAGAGAGCCGCCGTGGGTGAGGGGCGCCAAGGCCAGCATTGTCGCTGGCAGCGCGAGGCCCCAGACGAGAACGCTGCGGCGCTCGCGTGCGCAATCGCGGATCGGATCCCCGCCGTGCAGGCTGAAACGCTGACCGATGGCGTGGCCGCCGCGTATCGCCCGACGCCACCACTGAGAAAAGCGATGGATGTCGGCATCGTGCGTCGCCATCTCGATGGCGATCTTCGTGACCTTGAAGCCAGCCATCGCAACGCGCACGCCGAATTCCGAGTCCTCGCCCGCAATGACCCGCTCGTCGAAGCCCCCGAGCTGCGCAAACACGTCGGCACGGACAAGCATGATGCCGCCAAGCGCACCGAAGTTCGTGACCTCGCCGGCCACCGACTTCCATTCGAGCGCGCAGAGCCGGTTGTAGTACGAAGCATCGGGGTGACGTTCGACGAGTGGGCCGATCACGACGGCACGCGTGGGGTCGGCCTTCATGGCTTCCGTGGCCGCGTTGAGCCAGCCCGGCAGCAGCGTGCAATCGCCGTCGAGGAATTGGATAAATTCGATTGCCGGATTCAGTTGAACCCGAGCAGCACCTTCGTTCCGAGCCCGTGCAGCAGAAAACGGAGTTCGGTCATCCAGCTGGACGACGAGGGCACCAGCTTCCCGAGCTGACCGAACGCTGTCGTCGCTAGATCCTGAGTCAACATAGACGAATGGAGCGAGGGCCGACTGCACCGAGGAAAGGCACGCCTTCAGACGTTCACCTTCGTTGCGGCCGATCACGACGATGCCTATGGCGTGGGCGACCTTCGCGGACACTTGATCACCGAGGTTGGCCATGGCGCCCGATATTTCGAAGTGAGCCGTCGACCATCGCGCGCACGTCACCCGCGACCAAATCCAGCGCCAGTCGCTGGGGCTCATGCTCTTTCGCGGCATCGCCGCCGAGACCGAGCGTCCGCCTGATCACGAGGCTGGCCCGGCCGATCGTGAACAGCGCATCCGCACGAACGAGACCCCACAAGCCCCAACGCTTGACGAAGAAGCGCCGCCGAGACGCGTACCAGTAGTCCGGTAGCCTCCTGACGGATTTGATTCCGGACGACGCGCCTTCGAGGTGCGTCACTCGAGCACGCGGAACTGACCAGCACGTCCATCCGTTCAGGCGTGCTCTGACGCAAAAATCCACTTCTTCAAAGTAGAGGAAGTAGCCTTCGTCCAACCCTCCGGTCGAGTCCAGGACCTCGCGGCGAATCGCCATGCACGCTCCGGAAACCCAGTCGCAGCGCAACGGCCTGTCGCCATCCACCGGGACCGGCTGCTGCCCCCTCGCGCGCCATCGCGCGATCATTCCCAACTGCGCACCGCGTTCGAATTCCCCCGCCGACGACGGATCCCGGTGATAGGAGATCTGTACCTGCCCGGCTTCGTCCTCGATCGAGGCTCCCGCGATTCCCGCGTCCGGACGAGTCCGGAGAAATTCCCCCAGCTCGGCGAATGCGCCACGCACGACGGTTGTGTCCGGATTGAGCAGGATGACGGCACCGAAGCGCGCATCGTGTTCACGCACTCTTCGTATCCCGGCATTGTTCCCGTACGCGAAACCACCATTGCGAGGCATCGTCAACACTTCCGCCCACGATGACCAATCATGGTCGCGAATGGCGGTGGCGATTCGCGCGACAGAATCGTCCCCGGAGCAGTTGTCGACAACGATGACCTTGCCAGACCCGATGGACCCTATCTCCGCAACCAGTGATTGAAGGCAATCGACAACGAGGGCGCCGGTCCGAAAGTTGACGATGACGACAAATAGATTTGCCATTTACAGGAGTGGCGGGAAGAATGAGCAAACACCTAGGTGCTTCCAGCCGTGCGCTTCAACCATTAGCCAACTGTGATTTTATGCGGTCTCTGCCACAGACGGCATCGCAGGCCCCGTTCAACTGTGGCGGAGCTGGCCAAAAATCAGGCATTCCGACCCTGCCGAGCTTCATCCGCGGCTTCCACTGAAAGTTTGCATGCCATCCGATGTTTCGTTCCTGCAAAGAGTTGCGCGACGCGCCTTGGGCGCTAGGCGCTATGTCGGCCGTACCGGGACCTTTCGACAAAGGGAATCGTTCGGCCTTGTGGATCGCGCCAACTACGCTTACGGACTGCTCCGCGCAGCAGACACGGCGAAATTCTTCGGAATCGACGCGGTGACTGCCTGCGAATTCGGTGTTGCTACCGGGCGAGGTCTCTTGAACATGGCGGACCTAGCAGCACAGGTGACCGCCGCGACAGGCGTGACGTTCCGGATCGTTGGCTTCGACACCGGATCGGGCTTGTTGCCACCGGTGGGCGCAAAGGACCACCCGGAGCTTTGGTCAGGTGGAGATTTTGCGATGGAGGATCCGTCAGGACTGAAAGAACGCATCGGAGGCCGTGCTGAATTGATCTTGGGAGACATCGCCACGACGATCGATCCGTTCGTCGATTCGTTGCGTCCGAACTGTCCGCTCGGATTCGTCTCGATCGATGTCGACGTCTACTCCGCGACAGTGTCTGCACTACGCGGATTGAGCGGCCCCCACGACCGGTATCTTCCGGCCGTGAGCTTTTACTTCGACGACGTGTCGTTCTACTTCGCCAACGAGGCCTGCGGTGAACTCGCAGCGATTGCCGAGCACACCCGAGCAAATCCGCAGCGACCCATCGGTCCCGACCGCAGCCTTCCCGGCTGGAGGCCGGATTCCTACGCGCCTTGGTATCGGTCGATGTACGTGGCGCACGTGCTGGACCATCCGCTAAGGCTTTCACCACGCAAACGCGAGAGCCTGTCACTGGATGAGCATCTCAGATTCGTTGGTGCTTTGCGTTAGACGTTTCCGCCGGGTCGGACTGTTTTTGCGTGACACCCTGCGGGGGATAGAGAAATGTCATAGGCACCGCGCTCCAGCTGCGCCCGGTGGTTTTCCATTCGAGGATGCTCCGAGGGCCTGTTCCCTCCACAACGATGTAGTAGGGTCGTCCCACATCGAAGTCCATCGACGTCCTCTTTGCCACCGTCAGATAAACCGAACCGCCGCCGACTACTCTCACCTCGTGCCGACCGGGGAGCATGGACACTATCCAGCCCTTGCCTTCGCGCAACCCTGTACCGGGTCCGAGACTTCCGCACGTACCCTGCGCGTGTTTGAACTGGGCCTGTTCGTCGGGCGTCTCGGCAGCAATCACTCCGATCGACGCCAGAACGAAGAGCCCGACCGCGCACTGCTGCGCGCGAGTGGAAGTCATGTCAGTTGCCTTGAAATTCGGCCGTGACCCGACCATCTCCTAGGTTGGCGGACCCGCAGTTGCGCCGCTCACGCAGGCATTTCACGCCCCACAAGGTACTGATCGCAGGATCCCAGCCATTCATGTAGTCGGCGTGCATGGAATAGCCGCCTGGAGCGTTGCGGTCATAGTCGTCCGACGACAAGCGCCAGTTCTGAGTGGACCCAGCGACCGTAACGGGAAAATCTACGTTGTATGTGATTTGCGGAAGAACGACGGGATGACTCAAGGGGCAGCGGTACTGCCGCTGCGGATCTCCGCTCCAGAACTGCTCGGGATACGCCATGTGGCTCTTGTGATCCGGGCTGTCGAGGTTCACACCGTCCCAGCACTGCGGAAACGGGACCCGGGCCCACAGTTCGTCACCCGGCTGGCAGCTCTTCGGAATCGCGCTGCCCGTGGTCCCGGCGCGGTCGGAACCGACCGCCGGCATCATGCAGCCGAAGCTCGCGACGCCGCCGGCCGTGCTGCGGCCGCCATCGCCAGCGATCATCTTCAATCCCTTCGGGATCGTCTGCATCACGCTGTTGTCGTTGAAGTACTGCCAGAACCCGGTCTTGTAGTAGATCAGCAGGACCTTCGGCGCGATCGGCTTGCCGCTGGCCGTGTCGATCATCGACGGCGTCCAGTAGCCGCTCAGATTGATCGTTCCGCCGCGGCACGATGCATTGCCCTTCGAGCGGATGTTCTCCGACGTCGTGTTCGCGTCGATCGCGGTGTTGCCGAAGAACGTGTGATGGTGCGCGGCGCCGGCCTGGCCCGGGTAGACGATCGGATCGTCGTAGCTCATCTTCGACCAGTTGCAGAGCAGCCGGAACGCACCGTCGGCTTCCCAGTCGCCGGGCGCCGGTGCCGGCGGAATGGCGCCGGGTGCGGTGAGCATCACACTCGAGACGCCGGGTGGCGGAACGGGCTGGCTGCTGGTGTCGACGGCGATGCCCCCGTGCACGACGGTCTGCGATGTCGTGGGGGTCGTGGTTGGTGTCGTGATAGCCACAGTGGTGTCAATGGCAGGCGGCGCGGGCGCTGGGGCTGGCGCCGCGACCGGTGCGGGCGCAGCGCTGGGTGCCGGCGCGGGTGTCGTCACCACCAGGTCGCTGCTGCTGGCCGCGATCTGGCATTGCATCGCCAGACCGGTCATCTTGTCATTGCCGAAGTAGGCGTCGGTGCACTCGCCGGTTCCGCTGACGACCTTCGTGGTCCACTTCGAACCCGTTCCGTAGCGCACCGTCCCGGCCGAGGCCAATGTGAAGGCCTGGCCTTCCATCGCGATGGTCATGTAGCCTGCACCGTCGGAATTGCGCTTCGATGCAGCGATCTGCACGGTCGGCGCTCCGCCGCTGCCGAGGGCCGAAGTCAGATCGCTCTGTCCCGCGGTCGACCCGTTCAGCAGGTCGTCGGTCGAGATCACGCCGGTGCCGCCCCCGCACGCAGAGACGACAGCCGCAGCCATCACGGAAAGACATCCACTCATGCGCGGAATTCTGGACGATTGCTTGATCATGATGCTGAGGCGGGTATCGGGCTTGAATGACGACGCGGCCGGAAGCCGAAAAGGGAACGACGGGTCGTCTTGGGTGCGAAGCGGCCGTTCGACATGGGTACGTTCATTTCGACAGCGAGGCGCCCGCCTTGACGGCCGATTTGTTACCGGTGGAACTGGTGTTTCGGGCGTGCAGTTCGTCATGAACCCACGCCCGTTCGCGCGCCGTTTCGTGTCGCTCTCAACACTTCGGCGCCGATGCCGAAGACACTTCCGCCTGCCGGTACGCTGCAATTGCTCGGCATCGCCTTTCCGCGGCCTCGCAACAGGCCGTCCCGCCCTCCACCCGCTCGCCTGCGCAAGCCGGTGAACACTCCCGCTACAGCAGATGACCGACGGTCAGCGACAGGCCTCCGCTCCCGACAGCTATTACCCCTGGTTCGACTGGCTGCGCTTCGTGCTCGCCAACGTCGTCATGCTGGTTCACTTCGGCATCATTCGCGGCTGGTCGCACGCCGGCGACTTCGCGGTGCAGGCGTTCTTTGCGCTCAGCGGCTGGCTGATCGGCGGTCTGTTGCTGGAGCAATCGCGCACCGATCTGCCGCGGTTCTTCTTCAACCGCGCGGCGCGGATCTGGGCACCGTACTACCTCGCGTTGCTGTTCTTGGTCTCGGCCAGCCTGCTGCGCGAACCGGCGACCGCAAAGTGGCTGGAGATCGTTTTCTACAAAGGCACCTTCGTCTACAACCTGTTCGGCACGCGGCAACTGGCCGACCATGTGAAGGAGATGCCGCTGGCGGGAACCGGCAGCCACTTCTGGAGCGTCAACGCCGAGGAGCAGTTCTATCTGCTTGCACCGCTGCTGTTGGTGGTCGCAGCGCCCCGGTTCGGGCGCAACCCGCTCATGTGGGCTGCGCTGGCGCTTTGCGCCTATGCATTCGACATCTACGCCAGCATCGTCTTCGGCGTGCTGGCCGCGACGCTGCACCGCCGCTTCCCTGACTTCCATCTGCGCCCGCTGTCGCGTGTGGCCCTCGCGGGTGTCCTCATCGCATCAACGCCCTGGCTGTTCGCCGACCATGCCTACCGCTACGCAGCGCCCTGGGCAGCGATCGCGATCGTGCTGCTGCTGGCGATTCGCGGCACGAAGCACCCAGGGGGGACATTGGCCGGCGGGCTTTCATATCCGCTGTACCTGAATCACTGGATCGGCGGCTTTACAGCCACCGTGCTGCTGATTCCGCTCGGCCTCCGGCAGTCTCCGGTGCACGCCGTGCTGTCGGTGGCGCTGGCGATCGGGTTCGCCGCGGCGCTTTACTGGTGGATGGAACGCCCGCTGCTGGCACGTCGCCGCCAGCTCCATACGCCGCTGCGTGCCAAGGTCACCACGGCGATCGCCTACACGATGGTCATCGTCGGCTTGGTGGTCGGCATCCGCCTCGCTGTGTGAAGCCGCGGCTCAGGCCGCCTTCATCACCTGCCGGTAGCGGTCGATCATGCGATCGACTTTGACGTCCCAGTCGTAGAGGCGGCGCGCCTTCTCCAGACCGTTGCGCCCCATGCGCAGGCGCTCGTCGGGAAACTGCGCAAGCCGGACCATCGCGTCGGCAAGCCCAGCGACCAGCGCATCCGGCCCGGTCGGTGCGACGAGCACGCCGCAGTCGTCGTCGAGGTAGTCGAGCGGCCCGCCCCATGCCGTCGCGATCACCGGCTTGGCCATCGCCATCGCCTCGAGCACGACCGCACCGCCGCACTCCAGCAGACTCGGCAGCACCAGACCATCGGCACGACGCAGTTCCAGCGCGCACTCGGCTTGCGGCAGCCAGCCGAGCCAGTCGATCGTGCCGGCGGCTGCCGATCGCGCGCCGCCTGTTTTGATTCCGGCGACGCCGAGCTGCGCGGCGAGCTGCTCGAGCCGTGGACGCTCGACGCCGTCGCCGATGATCACGAGCCGGATCGGCTGCCGGTCGCGCGCTTTCGAAAAGGCGCGGATCAGCAGGTCGACAGCCTTCCAATCGACAATGCGGCCCATGAACGCGAACGTCGTCACCGACGTGGGCGTTTCAGCTTGCGGCTGTTCGCGTTGCCCTTTCCAGACGTTGAAATCGACACCGTTCTCGACCATCTCCTCGACCGGTACGGTGCCGTCCAGCGGAAGCGCCTGCCAGGTGCGCTTGTTCGCCACAAGCAACAACGCGGCCCGGCGCTTTCCGGGTATGAGCCGATTCAGCAGCCGCGAAGTCGCTCGCGCCACCTTCAGCACCGCACGGCCGGCTCGACCGCTCGCCGGCCGAAATGCCGGCGGCCATTCCATGCCGCCGTTCATCGGCCCGATGACGACGGGCACCCCGAAGCCATGGAGCAGCGACGGCTCGCGCGGCGAGACCGGCATCGGCTGGTGGACGACGTCGATGCGCTCCTCGGCGACCAGCCGGCGAACGAGGCGCCGCTGCTCGAGCTGCGAGGAGAAGCGCGTGACGAATCCGGTCGTCAGGTAGGCCACCCCGGCCGGCAACCGGCGACCGATCTGCCACATCGCCTTGTGCAACCAGGCGTCCTCGACATAGCGGATGCGCGGATCGTTGCCGTAGAGCTGCGTCAGCTCGTCGCGGGTTCGGGCATGGCTGATCAGCCAGACCGGTGCGCCGCGCGCCCGCAGCACGCGAAAGTAATGGAGGGGCAACGCGGCCTCGCCGCCGAAGCGGGCCGATGCATGGTCGGCCACGATCAGCACCCGCGGAATGTCGGCCCCTCGAGGGCCCGTCGGCTCCAGGCTCATGCCGACGTCATGATCCCTGCTCGGGTCGACGGGGCAGCACTCGCGCGGGCACGCCGACGGCCGTGGCCCAGGCCGGCACATCGCAGACGACGACGGCATTGGCGCCGATCAGCGCGTGGTCGCCGATCTTCACCGGCCCGATGACCTTGGCGCCCGCCCCGAAGTCGACCTGCCCGCCGATGATCGGCACGCCGGACTCGTCTGCGCCGAGCGTGACCTGCTGGAAGATCAGGCAATTCGGACCGAGCACGACGTCGCCGTGAATGACGACACCGTTCGGATGTGGCAGCTGCAGGCCGCCGCCGATCCGGCACCCGAGCGGGATGTCCGCGCCGGTCACGATGCTCCAGAACCGGTGCCGCAAGACGGCGATCTTGCGCAGCAACGCATGCCACGGGTGGGTCGAATCGACCAGCCGCTGGTGCAGGCGCAGGCTGGCCAGCAGCGATCTCGACGGCGCCCAGCTCCAGAACGACTTGGCTTCGCGCGACCAGTCCGGCACGCTGGCCGAGTAGCGCTCGCGCGAGGCCGTTGCCACGGGCGGCAGTCGTTCGACGGACAGGCTGTCGTGAATCATCGGTCTCACAAGTGCAACAGGAACTCGGCGCCCCAGTCGTGCAGGATGCGGCGCATCTGTTCCGAGGCCCCCGATATCCCTCCGCTGCTCCGACCCCCGGCAAGCGCCAGCAACAGGACCGCAACGAACGCGCTGTCGGCATGCGTCACGCCGTCGAGCGCAATCCGCAACGAGTTGCCGTCACGCGCTGCGGACGTCAACGCGGCGCGCAGCGGCGCGAGGCCGGCACGCGTCCACGCGCCCTTCAGCGACAACCGTGTCTGTCCCGGCTCGCGCAGCGCCTCGAGCGTCGGCGGGTCGGCGAGACGGCTCGCATCGGCGCCGACACGCAGGCGCCACGCCCTGGGCAGGACGTTGCGGCAAAGCATCTCGACGAAGACCACGCCATCGTTCGAATAACGGCGCCACAGCGACGGCTCTTCCTTGATGCGCCACAGCCACTCGAGCCCGAGCACCTGCAAGAGGCGCGGCGCGCGCGCGACCGTGCCGGCTGCAAAGTTGATGACCGCTCCGAGATGACAGAGCACCGGCGCCGTGAGTCGACTGCGATTGCGCTCGATCCAGGCCTGGCCCTTGCGTGCGCCGAGCGCGACGATGACGAAGTCGGCGCCGCTTCGGTTGATGCGTTCGATCGTGTCGTCGCCGCTCAGGGCTTCGACCGGTGCGAACGGCGCCTCTTCGTAGCCGACGCAGCGCAGGCCCCCGGCCCGTCGCTCGAGCGCCGCCGCAGCCGCCTTGCCGGCACCGGCTGGGCCTCCGAAAAAGTAGACCGTGACCGGTGGACCGGCATGGGCGAGCAGGCGGTCGAACAGCTCCGACCCGGCCACCCGTTCCGGAATCGGCAGCTTCAGCAACCGGGCCATCCAGACCAGCGGCATGCCGTCGGCCAGGCACAGATCGCTGCCGATGACCGACTCGCGGAACTCGGCATCGGTCTGCGCGGAGATCACGAAGTTGAGGTTCGGCGTCGCGATCACGCAGCGCGTCTTCGAATGCGCCGCATGCCGCACCTTCTCGACTGCGGACCGCATGTCGATCGCATCGATCGGCAGGCCGGCAATGCAATAGACGTCGCGGTCGAAGTCGATCACCGGAGGCGCCAGGCTGGCTACGGACGACGGCATGGCGGTCGAGGTGGCCATGTTCATGGCTCAACCGGGGCCGTCGCGGCGGGTGCGAACCCACTGCAACTGGCGGCTGCGCAGCATGCGCATGTACATCGGCACTTTGCGCACAGCGTAGAGCGGGGCGAGCAGCATCTCGCTGAAATCCACGGCATCGCGCCCGAATGCCAGCCACGCGATTCCGACGACCGCGACCAGCAGCGCGACCATGGCGCCCGTCAGGAGCAACGGCAACAACACACCCGCCAAGGCCAGCAGCGTTGACGCTGCGAGCAGCACGAACAACGCCAGTGCCAAGGTGGCGAGTGGCGGGACGCAGAGATCGAGCGCCATCGCAGCGAGACGTCCGTCGCCCCTTCTCAGCGCGGTCCCGAGCATGCGCGGACCGACCTTGGCGATCACGCCGAGGTGCCCGTGCTCCCAGCGCGTGCGCTGGGTGTCGATCCCGTCGGTGCGGCTTGGAAACAGGCTCGTCACCAGCGCCGCCGGACAGAAGCGCGGTGGCGTTCCGGCCGCCGCCAGATCGAGACCCAGCTGAAGGTCTTCCACGATGTGACCCGAGGCGAGCGGTGCCTCACGTATCGTGGACCACGGGAACGCCATGCCGGTTCCCATCAACTGGCACGGCAAGCCGAGGCGCCAGAAACCGAGCGCACGCACATGGTTCTTGACGATCCACGCGAAGGCGGCGATGCGCAGCCGGGTGCCGGCGCCGACGGGCGCATGCATCAGGTAGAGCGCCTGCGCAGGCCGGCCGGTCGCCGCGCACTGATTCGCCAGCCGGTCGAACGCATCGGCCTCGACGATGCAGTCGGCATCGACGATCACGACGATTTCGGGGGGCCGGGTTGCAAGGTGGCGCACGCCGAAGTCGAGCGCATAGCCCTTGCCGCGTCGGCTCGTGTCGAAACGCTCGACGACTTCGGCGCCCGCGAGCAGGGCGATGCCGGCGGTGTCGTCGCTGCAGTTGTCGGCGACAACGAGCAGGCGGTCGTGCGGTCCCAATCGTTTCTTCACCGCGGCGATGACCGGAGCGATGCCGGCGGCTTCGTCATGCGCCGGCATCAGGACCGCGATCGATGGCCGCGACGGGGCGTTCGACACAGCGCTCGTGTCGGCACGTCGGCCTGGCCACACCGCCGCGACGACCTGCACCGTCAGCACCGCCAGCGGAACGAGCAGCAACGCCGATGCCACCAGCAGCAGCCCTTCGATTCCGGCCAAGATGGCTGTCATCGCTTCAGCTACGCACTGTCGATGCCGCGGCGAACAGGTTCGCCAGCTTGCCGGCTTCGACGTCGATGTCGTGGCGCGCAAGCACGCGGGTCTGGGCTGCACGCCCCATCGTTGCGAGCACGTCGGGCGCAGTCGTCAGGCACGCTTCGAGCGCCTTCGCCAACGCGTCGACATCGCCGGCGGGAACCAGCCAGCCGTGCTCGCGGTCGAGCACCAACTCCGGAATGCCGGCGACGAAGGTGGTCAGCACCGGCCGACCGAGCGCCATCGCTTCCATCAGCGCGACCGGAAGTCCTTCGGCGAAGCTCGCGAGGACGAGCGCCCGTGCGCCGAGGATCTCGGACCGCACGTCGCCGCTGCTGATCCAGCCGGTGATGCGCACGCTCTGTTCGAGACCGAAGCGCCCGATCGCCGCTTCGATCTCGGCGCGCATCTCGCCGTCGCCGGCCAGCACGAGCTCGAATGGAACGTTCCGCGCCTTCAGCCGATGCGCTGCCTCGATCAACAGCATCTGGCCCTTCTGCTCGCACAAGCGGCCGACGCAGACCAGCCGCGGAACGGGTGGAACCGGAGTCAGACCCCCGGCGTGGAAAGCGGCATCGAGCCCGCAATGCACGACCTTGACCTTGCACCACGCGTCGAATCCGGCCCATCGGTACAGCTGGCTCCGCCCATACGAGCTGACGGCGACGACGAACGCGGCCTGCCGCACCTTCTCGCCGAGGTGGAGGAACTCCGGCTTGTCGAACTCTTCGGGACCGTGCACCGTGAAGCTGTAGGCCGGCCCGCCGAGCGCGCGAACCAGCATCGCGACTTCGGCCGGATTGGTTCCGAAGTGCGCGTGGAGGTGGGTGACCTGTTCCGCCTTCAGCCATTCCCGCAGGCGGCAGGCTTGCGCCAGATAGACGAGGTGGTACGGCAACGAGCGATCGGCGCGCCGGCCGAGGCGCAGGGCGATGGCGAGCGCCGTCACAAAGCGCTGCGGACCAGCGAGGAAGGTGCGAAGCATGGGCGCGACGAGAGCGCCGAGCCCGTGCTGCATCAGATAGCGCGTCACCTCGCGCTCGCTGCGGTCGCCCGGATCGACCACCGGTTCGTCCCAGCCGCGCACCGCGAAGCGCAGCACCTTCAACCCGCGCCGCTCGAGGGCGAGGATCTCGCGCCGAATGAAGCTGTGGCTCACCTTCGGGTACTGGTTGACCAGGTAAGCGACGATTACACCTGAAGACGCGGCCGTCACGGCGCGGGCCTCAGGCAATCCTCGACCGCCGCCTGCAATCCGCGCGACCGATCGAAAAACTGGGCGGCGACCTGCCGGGTCCCACCGATCAGCGACCGGTATCGGGCCGGATCGGCGACGACCGCACGGATCTGGCGAACATAGTCGTCGACATCGTCGACCTCGGCTTCGACGACCGCGCCTTGCAGCGCCTCCAGCGCATTCGAGACTCGGCTCGTGATGACGGGTCGGCCTGCGAGGATCGCCTCGGCGCAGACCATCGGCAGGCCTTCGCAGAAATCGGAGCGAGTCGGAACGATCACCAGGTGCGAGCGCCCATAGACCTCGAGCAGCCGCGGCCGCACCAGCTTGCCGTGCAGCACGAATCGATCCGCGACACGGGAGGCGCGGACCGCCGCTTGCAATTCCTCGTAGGCCGAGCCGCCGCCGCAAACCTCGAACTCGAAGCGCCGCTCATCCTCGGCCGCGAGTCGCTCGCACATCTGGAGCAGGTCGAAGACACCCTTGTTGCGCTCGACCCGGCCCGCGAACACGACCCGAACCGGACCGGCGTCGAGTTGGGGACCAGGCAGCGTGGCGAAATCATCTTGGCCGAATTGTGCGCGGTAGTCGCGAAAGAGGGCCCGGCCGCCCGACAGCCACGCGATCTGCCGGCCGCATTCGGGCGACACGCCGAGGGCGTCGCGCACACAGGTCGAAAAAAAGAGTCGGTCGAGGCCCACCAGCAACCGGTGCACGAGACGGCGCGGCGGAAAGCCCGAGGGCCATTGGACGTTGTGGAAGTTCGGCACGACGGCGATGCCGAGCATCCGGAACGCGAAGAGGAGGAACCAGTGGGTCGTCCCCGAATCGATCAGCGCGTGCGTCGCCTGGAATGCCCGCGCACTGCGCAGCAACGAGAACGCGTAGCGCGCCTGCACGGCATGGAAGGCGAGTCCGGAAACCGGCCCCCGCGCACTTCTCGGCCGGTTCTCGATGCGATTCTCGCCGTCGATCTTGGTCGTGGCACGCTCATGCGACGAGACGGCCCAGAAGGGGACATCGAGGGCTGCGAACGCATCGAACTCCTGGCCGGAGAACGTCAGCGACGTCTCGGTGACGGTGCGCACGCCGCTCTGCCAATCGTCGTGGGCCGCAACGACGTCGCCCGGGCCGAGCGCCGACAACACACGGACCGGTCGTCGCGCCGAGGCGGTCATGAGGCCGTGCGCCGGGACACGGCGGCTAGCGCATGTAGTGGCGAACGGCCGCCACGATGCCGTCGCGGACCATCGCCTCGCGCGTGCCCGCCGGCGACCAGCCGAGCACCTCGCGGGTCATCCGGTTGTCGTAGCGCGACCGGTGCGCGCGGCAGTCCCAGTCGCGGTAGACGGCGCGGCGCCGGTTCGGATGCCCGATCGCATGCTTGGCGACTTCCTTCAACGCATCGAGCGCGTAGAAACGCCAGATCGGCGTCGCACTCGCGTCGATCGCGGAGCCCGTCGCCTTGGCGGTCTCCGCCACGTATTCACGTGCGCTGAGCAGCGGTTCGTCGGTGAGCAGGAATGACTGCCCTTCGATGCCCGGCGCATCCATGCCGAGCGCGAGGGCCGCGGCGACATCGTCGACAAGCACCAGCGGCAGCTTGGTTTGGCCGTCGCCCCAGTACTGCACCTTGGTGTCCGACAGGAACATGCCGACGCCCCAATGAGCCGGCGGCGCGCCGGCGCCGATGACGACGCCGGGGCGGAAGATCACGAGCGGCAAGCCGCGCTGCCGGTGCATCTCCATCAGCAGCGCTTCGCAGGCGGCTTTCGACCGCGCATAGTGGTTGCGGAGCTCGATCTGCGGGTCGAGCGGGGTTGTTCCGTCGATGACCTTGCGGACATCCGCGGAGTCGTACGAATCGATCGTGCCGGTGTAGATGAAGCGCCGGACACCGTGTGCCAGCGCCGCTTCGGCCAGCGCCCGCGTCGGTTCGACGTCGTTCTTGACGTAATCGTCCCAGCGCTTGCCGGTGGCCTTGGCGAGGTGGTAGACGACCTCGATGCCGTCGAGCGCACGCGCCAGCACATCGGGATCGTCGTGCGTGCCCTGCTCGATGTGGACCGGCAGGCCGTCGAGTTCGAGCCGCGCCGACGCGATGCTGCGCGACAGCACCCGAACCGACGCACCGCGTGCGACGAGCGCGCGGACCAGCCGCTTGCCAATGAAGCCGGTCCCGCCGACCACGAGCACGGTCGGAGCAGAACTCGGCGTCGTGTGGACTGCGGGTGCGGCGGATCCGGCCGCTGCCGGCGTGGCACCCACCCCGGCCGTGCGGACAATCCGTTCGCACAGGCGCATCACCTCGACGCCGAAGGCGCCGTCGATGCGCGGGTCGAGCGTGCCGCGATAGCCGCGGTAGAACGTCGCGACGCTGCGCTGGATGCTCTCCTGGAAGACGTTGCTGGTCGACGACTTCGCAAGCGTTCCGCGCACGGTCTTGACAAGATTGCGAACCGACTGGCCGATCAGCAGGCGCGCATCGCGCGTCGCGGTCAGGAACGGATCGAACACGGCACTGGTGCTCGATGTCGTCTGGCGCCAGTAGAAGTCGCGCTCGAAGTCGAGATGGGCCGAGCCCGCATGGCACCGAACATGAACGCTGCGTTCGGGCTGGCCCGCAGCGACCGACAGGTTGAACGCGAGCGACCGGCCGTCGGTGCGGCCGATCGCGTTCCAGTGCCGCCAGACGCGCTGATCGCCGGGCAGGTCGATCGGATGCGATGCCACGGCGACCAAGTCGTCGACCGGTCCCAGCAGATCGACGACGAACGCGGCCAGATGCGGACCCAGCTCGTACACGAGGTTGCCCGGCTCGCGCAGCATCCAGTTGTTGAACGGCCCGAACTGCAGCAGCCCGAGCATGTAGAGCCAGTTGACGGTGACGTGGTCGATCGGGCCGAGCGTGCCGTCGTGCAGCTCCGAGCGCAGGCGCTCGTAGCTGGGCAGGAACAGGAAGTTGTGGTTGACGCCGAGCTTCAGTCCGCGCGCCTTGGCCAGATCGACAAGCTGCTGGCATTGCTCGGAGCCGAGACCCATCGGCTTCTCGACGAAGGCGCTCTTGCCGGCTTCGAGAATGCGACGTGTGACGTCGACGTGCAGATGCGGCGGCAGCAGCACATGGACGACGTCGCAGTCCGAGGCCAGCAACTCGGCGATGTCTCCGTGCACCAGCGGCACGTCGAATGCGGCGGCGGCCTCGGCCGCGCGCTCGCGCGAGATGTCGCAGATCGCCCGGATCTCGACGCCATCGGTCGCCTGCAGCGCCTTCGCATGGGCTTGCAGGATGTACCCCGCGCCCAGCAGGCCCACCTTGATGCGGCGACCGCTTGCCGCCTGGATTCCACCCTCGATGTCGTTGCTCACGTTCGCCCGTCTGTTCACTTGTATTCGATGATGCGGAAACGGCCGAGCGCGCGATTCCAGAAAAATTTCACCAGGCCGATGCCCTCGGCGATCTTGCCCATGACATTGAAGCCGGCGTACAGCCGCGCGTCGGCGGCGCTGTCGCCCTGCCTTCGGCGGTAGCGGAAGACGCGCAGCGCGAGCGTGCCGTAACCGAGCGCGAGCAGCAGCAGCGCAAGCCCCCGGGTCGGCACCGCCAGCAGCAGCACCGCGGCCGGCAGCAGCAAGCCCCACGCGACGGTGCTGCGCCGTTCGCGCATGCAGTCGCGCGCCGCGCTGCGGCCGTTCAGGAACGAGCGCTGGCCGATCGCATGGCCGGCCCGCACCGCGCGACGCCACCACTGGCCGAAGCGGCGAATGTCGGCGTCGTGGGTCGCCATCGGCGCGTCGAGCTTGGTGACCCTGTGGCCGGCCGCGCCGACGCGGACGCCGAATTCGGAGTCCTCGCCGGCGATCACGTCGACGTTGAATCCCTTGAGCGATGCGAACACGGCCGCGCGGACGAACATGATCCCGCCGAGCGCTCCGAAGCTCGTCACGTCGCCCGGCTGCGAGCGCCACTCGAGCGAGCACAGGCGGTTGTAGACGCTCTCGCGCGGATGGCGTTCCTCCAGGTGCCCGATCACGATCGCCTTGTTCGGATCGGCGTCGAGCGCGGCGCCGGCCGTGTCGATCCAGCCCGGCGCCAGTGTGCAATCGCCGTCGATGAACTGAACGTACTCGACCGTTGGATCGAGCTCGACAAGCGCGGCGAATCCTTCGTTGCGTGCCCGCGCCGCCGAGAACGGCCGCGCCGGATCGAGCTCGACGACCCGGCTGGCCTGAGAGCGGGCCAGCTCCACGCTCCGATCGCTCGAACCGGAATCGACATAGACGATCGGCAGCGCCGCGGCGCGCAGCGAACGAAGGCACGCCGCCAGGCGTTCGCCCTCGTTGCGCCCGATCACGACGATCCCGGCGCGCGTCGCTTGCAGGTCAGCCGGCATGGAGTCGGCGCGGGAGCCGCTCGATGCGTCGCCATTCACCGGTCGCTGCTGCCTTCAGGTCGCCCCACAGCAGATCGAGCGCCAGCCGGC
The DNA here is from genome assembly GCA_039922395.1 of Caldimonas sp. Taxonomy (GTDB): domain Bacteria; phylum Pseudomonadota; class Gammaproteobacteria; order Burkholderiales; family Burkholderiaceae_C; genus Schlegelella_A. The sequence goes on along the minus strand of JBDSAB010000561.1, from coordinate 10,830 downwards.
TCGGCTCGCGCTCGGCACCGGCTCGTCCGCCGAAGCGGAGGACGCGGCGCACCAGCAGGCTGATGCGCCCGATCGACCACAAGGTGTCGGCCCACAGCAGGCCGAGCACGCCATAGGCTTTGACGAAGAAGCGACGCCGCGATGCGTACCAGTAGCCCGGACGACGGCGCCGACCGATGGCGATGCCGGTCGATGCGCCTTCGAGATGGGTGACGCAGGCTTCCGGCACGAACGCGCAATGCCAGCCGGCACGCTTCGCGCGCAGGCAGTAGTCGACTTCCTCGAAGTACAGGAAATAGCCTTCGTCGAGCGGGCCGACCGCGTCGAGGACTTCGCGCCGGATCGCCATGCAGGCGCCCGAGACCCAGTCGCACAGGTGGGCTGTGCTCGCGATCGGCGGCGAAACCGCGTGGGCATGCAGCACCCGGCTCAACGGCGCGAACTGCGCAGCGTCCTCGAGCTCGCCGAGCGGCGACGGCAAACGGTGGGCCGATGACTCGGGCCAGCCTTTTTCGTTGACGATGCGCGCGCCGGCGATCCCGACCTTCGGATGTGCATCGAGGTAGCCCAGCAGGCTGCCGATCGCACCGGGTGCGACAACGGTGTCCGGGTTCAGCAGGATCGCGCAGCCGAGCGTCGGGTCGCTGCTGATCGCATGGCGCAGACCGGCGTTGTTGCCGTACGCGAAGCCGCCGTTGCGCGGCATCGCGAGCACTTCAGCCCAGCCGTGCCAGGCGTGCCGGTGGATGGCCGCATTGATCTGCGCCGATGAGCCGTCGGCCGAGTCGTTGTCGACGACGACGACCTTGCCACCTCGCAGGTCGCCGACCATTGCCTCGATCGAAGCCAGGCACGCGATCGCCAGCGCCGGCGTCCGGTAGTTCACGACGATCACCCAGACGGGGCGATCCATGTGCTACGCCGGCAGGGCTGCCGCCCCTTCCACCTGGGCCAGCAGCGAACGCTCGAAGAGATCGGCAGAACGTTCCCACGAACTCTCGCGCACCGTCTCGAAGGCATTGGCCGACAGGCGACGCCATTGCGCATCGGGCAGCGCGAGGATTCGTTCGGTCTCGCGCACCAGGGCCGCGCCGTCGTCGACGTCGACACACGCACCGTTGAAGCCGGCGGCGATGGCTTCGGCCGGCCAGCCGGTGCGGGTCGCGACGACCGGGGTGCGACACGCCATGGCTTCCATGGCCGGCAGGTTGAAGCCTTCGCTGCTGCTGGCCGTCAGCCAGACGTCGCAGGCGGCATACAGATCGCGCAGCGTGTGCTGCGGCGGATCGAACGTAAAGCTCACGCAGGGCGGCAACGGGAACGGCGGCTGCTCGATGCCGAAGCAGAGCCCGCGCACAGCCGGGTTGCGCCGGTTCAGTTCGACGACAGTCTCGAGCGCCAGCGGGAAGCGCTTCCAGTCGATCGTCGAGTACAGCAGTCCGACGGTGGGCTGGGCCCGCTTGCCGCGTTCGGCGGCGAAGAACTGGGAGTGGTCCACGCTGTTCGGCACGACATCGACCTCGTCGTCGCCGTACTCGGTGCGCATGACGTCGGCCAGCCAGCGCGCGACGACTATCTTGTGCAGAGGCAGCCGATAGGTCGCGCTCGAGCGGTCGCGCGGCAGGATGCTGTGCACCTCGTGGTGCTGAATCAGGTACATCTTCTTGCCGCACCGCTTCGGGTAGGAATGAACCCACTCCGCGGTCTCCCACCAGGTCGCGATGACGGCGTCGCCATCGGGGACGCTCGCCGCCCGGATCGGCTGATCGGAGTCGACCTCGATCAGGCGCAGCCCCTTGCCGTCGAAATGCGACGGTTCGCGTGCTGCATTTTTCGGACGGCGCCAGCGACCCAGCAGGCCGCGCGGTTGCGGGCGCGACGGGAAGACGATCGATACGTCATGCCCGCGGTCCTGCAGGATCTTGGCGTAGATCGCGACGACCCGGACACCCCCGCTCAGATTCGGGGCGGGCGAAATGAACGACACCTTCACCGCAGATCGATGGCAGCGCCATCCTCGCGATTCGGCTCGAACTCAAGCTTGGGCATCACCACGCGACCGTTGAATGTGGACAGTGTCGTCATTCTCGCGGCACGCCCCCGTCGCTGCACGCCGAGGCTGCATGGAAACGGGGAAGAAGGCACTAAATGATCCTTGCCGTCTCGCGCTCGACGACCTCGGCAGCAGGCGCGGTTTCCCAGCGGCTCGGCACCAGCACGGCGCCCATCTCGACGAAATAGGGGTAGGACGTCTGCAGGTAGTTGTCGTGCAGCACCTCGATCGTTCCACCCGGCGTGATGTGATCGATGTAGCGACCGCTGACCGGCATGATCCCGATGTCGAACTCGTAGCGCCCCGGATAGAGCGGCGGCATCTCGAACGTGACCGACGTGGTCGTGATCCCGTTCGCGCTGCCGAGCGGCGTGGGCGACAGGTTGGAGCTGACCAGAAAGATGCGCTCGCCGCGCGCATTGTTGAAGCCGATGTCGACCATCGGCGTGCGCATCGGGAACGGCGGCACGAGATCGAGCTCGATGCGGATCTTCTGGAACGGCGACGCAGTGAGGGTCAGGCGCCGCGACTCATCCATCACACGGGCAGCGACGACGATCTTCGGAAAGTTGTCGGCGCGCGCGGTCGTGTTGCGCAGATCGAATGCCCCGGTCACACCCTCGGCGACGGGCACGAGGTACCGGTCGACCACCTCGGATGACGGGCCTTCAGCGACCAGTTGGCCTCGCTCGAGCAGCAGCGCGCGATTGCAAAGCGTCGTCACCGCGCCCATGTTGTGGCTGACGAAGATGACCGTGCGGCCGTCGCCCTTCGAAACCTCGCGCATCTTGCCGAGGCACTTCTTCTGGAAGTCGGCGTCGCCGACCGCCAGCACCTCGTCGACGATCAGGATCTCGGGCTGCAGGTGCGCGGCGACTGCAAAGGCCAGCCGGACGTACATGCCGCTGCTGTAGCGCTTGACCGGCGTGTCGAGAAAGCGCTCGATCTCGGCGAACGCGACGATCTCGTCGAACTGGGTGTCGATCTCGCGCTTCTTCATGCCGAGGATCGAACCGTTCAGGTAGATGTTCTCCCGGCCGGTCAGCTCAGGGTGAAAGCCGGTGCCGACTTCGAGCAGCGAGGCGACCCGCCCTCTCAACGTCACCTGGCCGCGGGTCGGCTCGACGATGCGCGACAGGATCTTCAGCAGCGTGCTCTTGCCGGCACCGTTGCGGCCGATGATGCCGATCACCTCGCCAGGCTGGATCTCGAACGAGACGTCCTGTACCGCCCAGAAGTCTTCCATCGACACGTCGCTGCCACGGATCTGGCGGAATCGGCGCAGCGGCGCCGTGGCCATGTCGGTCAGAAGGTCGCGGAACGTCTTCGAGCCGGCCCCGCCGTGCTCGAGCCGATAGAGCTTGCTGATTCCTTCAGCCTTGATCGCAGGTTTCGTCATGTCAAGGGCCTAGGCCACATCGGCGAACTTGCGCTCGGTCCGGCGGAAATAGTAGAGACCGCAGATCAGCAAGATGATCGAGGAGAAGGTCGAGACCGACAGCGTGGTGTAGTTCCACGGCAGGCCGAACAGCGCCGAGCGGAAACCGTCGATGATCCCGGCCATCGGATTCAGCGCGAGCAGCGGCTGCCACTGCGGCGGCACCATGCTGACCGGATAGATGACCGGGCTCAGGTACATCCACGACTGCACCAGGAACGGCACGACGTAGCGGAAGTCGCGGTAGGTCACGATCAGTGCGGCGAGGCCGAGGCCGACACCGAGCGATGCCGCCGTCGTCAGCAGCACCAGGAGCGGGATCGCCAGCACCCCGGGCCCCACGCCGACGCCGTAGAACACCATCAGACCGGCGAACACCACGAAGGAGACGAGCAGGTCGATCAAGCCACTCCCGACCGAGGCGGCCGGAACGAACACCCGCGGCAGGTAGATCTTCGTCAGCAGCGACTGCTGATTCATCAGGCTCATGCTGGCCTGGCTGATGTTGTTCGAGAAGAAGGTCCAGGGCAGCAGGCCGGCGAACACGAACACCGCATACGGCAGCCCATCGGACGGGATCTTCGCGAAGCGACCGAAGATCACGGTGAAGACGAGCATCGTGAAAAACGGCTGCAGCACGGCCCACGCGACGCCAAGCACCGTCTGCTTGTAGCGGACCTTCACGTCCCGCAGGACCAGGAAGTACAGCAGCTCGCGCGCCTCCCACAGCTCGCGCCAATCGACCGCGATCCAGCCCGAGCGGGGGCGAATCACCATTTCGCGAAGCGGCCCCTTGTCAGCGGCACCGGGCGGCACGGCGCTCGGCGGCAGGGGTTCGGCGATGTCGTTACTCATGAAAGGGTCCGGGAAATCGGTACGGCGCTGCCGTCATTCTGTTAACGCAGACCGCCGACGAAGGCCAGGTGGTCGTCGAGGGACAGCGTCTTGCGCTCGCGCGGTGCGTTGCGATGGGGATGGTCGAGGAAATGGGCGACGTACATCGCCCGGTACCAGGGCGCGTAGCTCGCCGGACGCCAGCCCGGAAGGCTGCGGTCGGGGTGGACAGGGCGCAGCGGGTTCGCCGCGTTGTGCTCGGCGACGGCGGCGAGCTCGCCGCAGGCCTCGTTCGCAAAGTAGAACAGGATGTCGTCGAAGTAGAAGCTGACCGCGGGCAGATACCGGTCGTGCGGCCCGGACAGGCCTTTCAGCGCCGACACCGTTGCCGAATAGACGTCGACGTCGATCGAGACGAAGCCGAGCGGGCACTCGGGCGTCAGCGTTTTGACGAACGGATCGATGGTCTCGGCGATGTCGCCGAGGATGAGCTCGGCCTTGCCGTCGAGGCGACGGCGCAGCTCGGCGGGGTCCTGCATCGCGAAGTCGCCGCCCGACCACAACTCGGGATGGTCCTTGTGGCCACCCGGCGGCAACAGGCCCGCGCCGGTGTCGAAGCCGACGACGCGAAAACGGATTCCCGTTGCGTCGGTAACCATCTTGGCGACATCCGCCATGTTGGTGAGCCCGCGACCGGTCGCGACGCCGAACTCGCAAGCCGTCACGGCAGAAAGCCCGAAGAACTTCGCGGTGTCGGCGGCGCGCAGCAGCCCGTAGGCATAGTTCGCCCGGTCGATCAGCCCGTGGTGCTCCTTCTGGCGAAAGTCGCCGGTCAGGTTGGTCCACGAACGCGGACCGAGCAGCCGCCGTGCGATCTTCGGAACGATGGGCAGTCGGGCAAGGGTGGAGGCGGACATTCAGGTTTGTCTTTGCTTGGAGTGGAGGCGCCAACGGACTTTTTCGTACAGGCGAAACAGCACCGGCGGTGCAAAGTCCTTGAAATACTCGGTCGCGCGAAAGGCCGCCGCCTCTCGGCGCACCGCGGCCGAATCGGTCGGCCGCGCGTGGTACATGGTCGAGAGGTTCGGCACTTCACGGTACACCGCCTTCGATGCGGTGTAGTAGTAGAGCGCGATCGAGCGGCGCTTCACTTCCGGCGGCGTCGCCAGCGGATCGGGATGGCCGTGATAGGAATCGGCGTCGGTGTTGAAGACGACGCAGCGGTTGATGAGCGGCGAGATCGCCTTCACGCAACCCTGCATCTTTCGATCCCAGAGTTCCAGGCGACCGTTCCACTCGTCCTGCCAGTTCTCGTTGAGATAGATCAGCAGGTTGAGCCGACGCTGCAGATGCAAGCGCTCGTGGATGCGGAAGTCGGCGTGGATGCCGAGCAAGCCACCGGTTGAAATCTCGTGGAAGCCGCCGCCCTCGAAGTACGGATCCGGGAGCAGTCCCGTGATGCCCGAGAGCCCTTCAAGGAAAGCCAGCATCGGCCGGGAGTTGAAGAAATGGAACAGTTCACGAACGAACGCGTTGCAATCCTCGGGCGCAACCTGGCGCTTGAAGTGGCCGCCGTAGTTGATGTTGAAGACCGTGTCGGAAGCCAGCGCCTCGACTGGAAAGTTCGCGAGGATGCGCCGCGGCAGGTCGCCGGGCAGGACCCCGTCAACAACGATGTGCGGAAACGGCTGCGCGGACACATAGTCCTCGTGCAGCAGGTCTCCGAGGCCTTTGGCCTCGTTCGCGTCCATGCGAAGACCATCGTCTTCGGCGATCGGGAGGGTGACTTGGCGAGGGCTCATGCCGACGGCTTCCGATGGAGCGGTTGTCAAAACGAAGGCTGCCGAAGCGCGTTCGGACGGCTGGTGGGCTGCACTGCCGCTACCGGCTGCGGGGCGGCAGCGAAGCGCAGATAGGCGGCGCACATCCCGACCACGCACCAGTAGACGACCGGAATCGCATTGATGCTGCTGGTGGTCGCGATGATCAGCAGGATGCCGACCAGCGTCGCGAGCAAGGCCTTGCCAACCACGTAGTCGTCACCTCCCTTCGCTGGATGACGGATGAGGTGCGCGTAGAGGCGCACCGCGCAAGAGACGAAGGCGCCCGAGAACAGCGTGAGGCCGACGAACCCGCTGACCATCGCCACGGCCAGATACGAATTGACCATGTCGATGATCCCTTCGCCCTGGCGAAGTTGCTCCAAGGCTCCGTAGGCCATGTAGAACGGCGAGCCGAAAATCGGATTCAGCATCAGGACATTCCAGGAAACCTCGAACAACTGCTGGCGGTAGGTGACGTTGAAGGAATCGACGTCGCCGACGAACGGCAGATACGACACCACCTTGGCGCCGATCGGCGTCAGCATCAGGACCGGCAATGCCAGGATTAGCAAGAGGCTTGCCGTCCCCAGGCGTTTGCCGGCGCCGGGGCCGACCGCCAGCGCGACGAGGACGAGGCCGGCCGCGCCGACCCAGGGACCGCGCGACATCGAAGCGACGATGCCGACGCCCAGCAGCAGCAGCACGCTGCGCCAGAAATTCCGATTCGCAAAGGCGGGTCGGATCATCAGGTGCAATCCGAGCGCCACCGTCAAAACGTATCCCAGAACGATCGAGTGGCCGGTGCTGACGGACGCACGCAGCGAGCCGTCACGCAGCATGTAGCTGCCGTACTTCCAGCGAACGTCGAGAAAGTTCGGCAGCGACGAATACAGCAGCCAGCCCTTGAAGAACTCGAACACGGCCACCACCGAAATGATCGCGCAGGCCGCGACGAACGATGCCCCGGTATCGCGCAGGCGCTTCAGGTCGGTGATGCCGCGGCTGAAGACGTAGTACGGCAGCAGCGTATCGATGACGTAGCCGAGTGCCGACCTCAACCAGTCGGTGGTGCTGGTCAAAGGCAACTGGATCACAAGCAGCAGCACCACATAGCCGAGCACGTACTTGTCGGTCGGCATCCGGAACAGACCGGCGCTCTCGGGTCGCGTCAGCAGGACGACTGCCGTCGGCAACAGGATCACGAAGCTGAGGAGCCGCAGGAAGTCGAGCGAGATGAAGTAGTTGATCCCGCCGAAGCCCTGGACCGCCGACTGAAATGGCGGTGCGAGCAGGAGGATGAAGAAGTACAGACCGAGCGGGTTCGAGTCCTTGCGGCCGACGGACAGGATCAGCAAGATCGCGCCGAGCATGAAGATCCAGAAGCTCTGTGCCACGAACAGGAGAATCGTCAACGCGATCCAGATGAACGCCCGCACGTTGAAGTCGGCTGGCCGCATGACGGCCACAGTCAGCGGCTTGCGAACGAACCACAGGACCGGGATCGTCAGGACCAGCAGCGCCACGAGGGCTCGATAGTTCTCTGCCATGCCCGTCTCGCCTCAGGCGTTCGATCGTCGATCGACGTCCCGGCTCTTCAGCACGAGGCTCAGCAGCGCATCCAGCGCGAAGAAGGCGGCCAGCGCCACCAGCATCAGCACGAAGCCCGCGGCACCATGCAGGAATCCCTGCCCCGCCTCATCGCCGAGGTGATAGGTCACCAGAACCAGCACGATGACACGGCACATGTTAGCGATGAAGGCGATCGGCAGGATCGACGCCAGCATGATCGCGTTGTGCAGCTTGCTCGGGCGTCGCATGATGTACATGAACAACGTGCCGAGCGCCGCCAGGCTGAACATCGAGTGCAGGCCCGAGCACGCATCCGCTACGAGCAACTGGTACTGCCCGATCGAGAGGATCACGCCGGCCTGTGCGATCGGATAGCCGACTGCGTACAGGATCGACACCACGAGCGTCGAGATCCACTGCTTCAGCGGCCCGGTGATCGCGTCGACCAGGACGCCCGGCAGCGGGATCATGAAGATCAGGTAGAAGACCGGGAACCAGGCCGCACGCAACGCCGCCGGGCCCTTCAAGAGAAGCAGTCCGCCCGAGATGACGAGGATCTGCGAGCCCATCTCGAAGATCGAAATGCTGAAGACCCGGCCGACGACGTACATCAGCAGGCCGAAGCCGAAAATCATGGAGCCGAGCCACGGCGACGGTTGCGTCGGCGCATCGGCGATCTCGTTGCGCAGCGTCCAGAACAGCCAGACGACGACCGCCAGGACGATCGCCCCGTGGGCATGTTCATCGGATTGCCAGATGGTGCCGGCCGCCCACCAGTAGACCGGCAGGTACATGACCGCATAGCCGGCCAGCGCGATCAGCAACGCTCGGGGCGCGCTTCCTTCGAATGACAGTCGCGCAGAGGCCGGCAGGACACTGCTCACTTCACCGCTTTCTTCAAAGGCATCTCGTTCAGCACCGATCCGACCACGGCCACCCCAGCGCTCATGAGCCCGCGCACCATGTCGTTGAAGTCGGCCATCCGCGTCTTGTCGCTGCGAGCGACAGCAAGCGCGGCACCGGTGCGCACAGCCATCATCGCGCCGTCTTCTCCAGCCGATAGGGCCGGCGTGTCGATGATCACGACGTCAAAGTTGGCCTTCACCTGGATCAGGAACTCATCGAAATTGAGCCGGTTCAGCAGCTCGAGCGGGTTCGGCGGGATCGGGCCGGCAGGCAGCACGCAGAGCCCCGCCAGATCCGGAATTCGGACGATCGCCTCCTCGCGCGAGCGGCCGGAGAGCACCGTCGAGAAGCCGACCTTGTTCTCCAGGAAGAACAATTCGTGCTGGCGCGGCGAGCGCAAGTCGGCATCCACCAGCAAGGTCCGTTCGCCGAGTTGCGAGAAGACGATCGCCAGGTTTGCCGCGAGGTAGCTGCGGCCATCGAAGCGGCCGGCACCGACGACCGTCAGAACCTGACGCAACTCGGCCTTGTCGAACCAGCGCAGCATCAGCTGGCTGCGGATCGCACGCAATTGCTCGACGCGCGGACTGAATGGCTGGTACGCCGCGACGAGTTCGTCGCTCACCGGCTTCTTCTCGCCGGGGATCTTGCGCAGGTAGGCGTACGAGAACTGGCGCGACAACGCGTACTGGATGTCGGCTTCGGTGAGCAGACCGAGCTTGACGGCGGCTGCACCGAAGCGAAGGTTCTCGTCCTTCTGCAACTGAAGGACGCGTTCTGCATCCTCGGGCGTCAGCTGACCGCTCTCGATCAGGATGCCCCCCAGCGACCGCGTCGCGCGCGGCGCGCCGCCGAGCATAGAAACCTGCATCTTCATAAGCCTGCTCCCGGAGCCGCGAGGAGCGGCGGTGACGAACCGGGGGGCAAGCTCGTTAACAGCCTGCGGAACACCGGCCGCTTGGAGTTGGCGGGCCGTAGCACGCCAACCACCGGCACTCCTGGGATGGCCATCAGGTCCTCTGGATCACGGATTCGACGATCCATCAGCTCGATTCCGAGCGCAATCGCCAAACCAGCCACCAACGCGCCAAGGACCGAGGCCAGAACGCCGTTGAGCAACTTCGGCTTCGACGGCTGCAGGGGCTCGACGGCCGGGCTCAGCAGACGGGTGTTTGCCTGATTGTTCTGGCTTTCGAGATTGAGTTGCCCGACGCGCGAGGTGACCGCGTCGTAAGCGCGCTGGGCGGTCTCGACATCGCGCAGGTACACACTGATCTGATCTCGGTCGGAGCGCAGTGACAGCAGCTGCTGCTTCTGCAGCCCGACCAGCGTTTTCAGCTCTTCGATCTTCTGCGTACTGCCGCGCTTGGTGACCGAAGCGCCGCCTGACACGCGGCGAGTCTCCGCAGCGATCTGCTCCTTTAGTTCACCAATCTGCGCCTCTAGCTGCACCCGCGTCGGATGGTTCTTCCCGACGATCGCGCTGGCTTCGGTGAGCTTGGTCTGCGCAGACGCAAGCTGGGACTTCAGCCCCTGGATCGGGCCGCTTTGCAGGATGTCCGGCGACGTCTCGGTGCCCGAGTTGCGCTGCCGTGTGGTCGCCTCGACCTGCTCGGTTTGGGCCGAAGCCAGCTGAGAGACGAGCGTGTTGTAGCGGGCGTTTTCCTGGTCGAGTCGTTCGTCCGAGACGACGATGCCCTTGTCCTGCTGGAACTTCGAGAGACGTGCCTGCGCCTGCTCGAGGTTGGTCCGCATCACCTTCGTCTGTTCGTCAAGGAATGCCGCGGATTGGCGAGCCGGTGCAATTCGCAACTCGACCGAGATGTCCATGTAAGCCTGAACGAAGGCGTTCGCCGCGGCCTGCGCAAAAATGGGATCCTGCGCTGAGAAATAGACGTTAAGGACATTGCTGCCGGGCGAAGGGTCGACGGCAAGTCCTTTCTGCAGCAAAGCGGCAAAGTAGCGATCGAGTGGGATCTTGGCGTCCGTCGCATCGCGCCATTGCTGGACCGCAGTCGTCGACCGTTCTACGCCAAGCATCTTGACCACTCGCGAGGCGACGCGTTCGCTCCTCAAGACTTCGACCTGCGTGGCCATGAAGCCGGGCGCGGCCAGTGCAGGAGCCAGCGCACCCAGCGCCGGGTCGACCCGCACCTCGACGATGAGCGACGTCTCCGCGGTGTACTGCTTCGGCAGCAGCAACGTCG
>JBDSAB010000560.1:0-6600 GCA_039922395.1 Caldimonas sp. | reverse complement strand
CTCGAGATCCCGGCCGAGAACCTGATCGGGCGCGAGGGCGAGGGCTTCAAGTACATCCTCGACGGCCTGAACGCCGAGCGCACGCTGATCGCGGCCGAGTGCATCGGCGACGGCCGCTGGTTCATCGACCGTGTCACGCGCTATGCGAAGGAGCGGGTCGTCTTCGGGCGGCCGATCGGCCAGAACCAGGGCGTGCAGTTCCCGATCGCCGAGGCGCACATCGAGGTCGAAGCCGCCGACCTGATGCGCTGGCGCGCCTGCGACCTGTTCGATGCGCACGCGCCGTGCGGCGCCGAGGCCAACATGGCCAAGTACCTCGCCGCCAAGGCGTCGTGGGAAGCCGGCAACGCCTGCCTGCAGTTCCACGGCGGATTCGGCTTTGCCGACGAATACGACGTCGAGCGCAAGTTCCGCGAGACGCGGCTCTATCAGGTCGCGCCGATCTCGACCAACCTGATCCTGTCGTACGTTGCCGAGCACGTGCTCGGACTGCCGCGCTCGTTCTGAGCGGTCGTCACCGATCGACGGGTGAGCGCCGCGAGTGCGGTGCGCCGGACAGCGGCGGTTCGGCTCTCAGCGCACCTTCTGCGCCGAGGCTTCGGCCAGGCGCTTCTTCTCGCGCAGCTGCGCGAGCTGTTCTTCCTCGAGCTTGCGACGCGCCGCCTGCTGCTTCAGCTGGGCCTGGTGCTTCTCTTCCTCGAGCTCTTCGTGGGTCGGCTCCTGCTCGATCGCGAGCGACATGAAGTTCGACGGCGGCGGCTCGCCGCGCTCGCTCTTCAGCTTGATGTTGAGGCGCAGCTCGTTGGCCGAGTCGGCGTTGCGGATCGCCTCCTCGAAGCTGATCAGGCCCTGGTCGTAGAGCTCGAAGAGGGCGCCGTCGAAGGTGCGCATGCCGAGCTCGCGCGAGCGCGTCATGATCGATTTGATCTCGTGGAACTCGCCCTGGAAGATGCGCTCGGCGATCGTCGGCGTGTTGAGCAGGATCTCGATCGCGGCCGAGCGACCGTTGCCGTCCTCGCGCCGCACCAGGCGCTGCGAGACGATCGCGCGCAGGTTCGCCGACAGGTCCATCAGCAACTGCGTGCGGCGCTCCTCCGGGAAGAAGTTGATGATCCGCTCGATCGTCTGGCTCGAGCTGTTCGCGTGCAAGGTGCCGAGGCACAGGTGACCGGTCTCGGCGAAGGCGATCGCGTGCTCCATCGTCTCGGCGTCGCGGATCTCGCCGATCAGGATCACGTCGGGCGCCTGGCGCAGCGTGTTCTTCAGCGCGTGCCGCCACGAGTGGGTGTCGACGCCGACCTCGCGGTGCGTGATCAGCGACTTCTGCGACGTGTGGACGTATTCGACCGGGTCCTCGACCGTGATGATGTGGCCGGCCGAGGTGCGGTTGCGGTGATCGATCATCGCGGCCAGCGACGTCGACTTGCCCGAGCCGGTCGCGCCGACGACGAGCACCAGCCCGCGCTTGTTCATGATCACGTCCTTCAGGACTTCGGGCAGCTTGAGCTTCTCGAAGTTCGGAATCTCGGTCGCGATCGTCCGGATCACCATGCCGACGCATTGCTGCTGCACGAAGACGTTGACGCGAAAGCGCGAGACGCCGGGGATCGTCATCGCGAAGTTGCACTCCATCTCCTGCGCGAACTCCTCGCGCTGGCGCTCGTTCATCATCGAATTGGCGAGCGTCCGGGTGACGTCGGGAGTCAGCTTCTGCTGCGTCAGCGGCTGCATGCTGCCGTTCGATTTCATGCTCGGCGGGAACTCGCTCGAGATGAAGAGGTCGGAGCCGCCGGCCTGGCTCATGGCGCCGAGCAGCTTGTGCATGTAGGCGCGGGCTTGTTCTTCGGTCAGCACAGACATGGGGCGTTGGGGGTTCGACTGAGGACTCGTGAGCTTGCCAGCCGGCGCACGTTCGGAACCGCCGAACTGGCCTCGAAAACGCCGGGTGATCGTGCGGTCGTTCCCGCGCCGCGCAGATTTCGGCGACCCGATAGCCTGCCCTGCGATCCCCTCGGTCGCGTGTCCATGCCGGGAAAGTGCGCATTCCGGCCGGTCGACAAGACGCTCCCGGCGAGACGACAATCGCCAGCACGACAAGCCGCCTCTCGGTGGGCCTAGCGCATGCGCACATGAAGAAGCACCGAACTCCGCACAGCCAGCCCGGCGCGTTGGATCCGCTCCGCCGGACAGCGGAGGACTGCGAGCGTTCGCATCGCCGGATCCTGCGGCGCGTCTGGATCGGCTTTGGCGCGGCAGCCTTCGGCCTCGGCGTGATGATGTGGAGCGCCGATGTGATCTCGTTCGAGGACGAGCGCACGATCTACACCGCCGACTGCCTCGGCGGCGAGTGGACCGAGGGCCGCTGCACCGGCCACCTGAAGGCGGCCGACCGGATTCGCTTTCGCGCCTCGAAGGACCGCAACGAGGTCGTGTTCTGGAAGATCGGCGCGCCACAGCACGTCGAGCGGATGGCGCCATGCGCCGTGCAGGACGGCCGCAACTGGTCGTGCGCGCCGGCCGAGGGCAGCAAGCCGATCCCGCTGGTGCTCGCCAAGGGCCGCGTCGAGCCCGATCCGAACGGCAAGGCGCCGGCGCTGCACGTGATCAAGAAGTGGCGCTGGTGGATGCTCAAGGTCGGCATCCCGGTCTGAAACCGCGAAGCGCGCGATCGCGCTATAGCGCGATGAGCGCGCTGTCCTAGCCGACTGAACCGTCCTCGCGGCCTGTGAACGGGCCGGGTGCGATGCCCATCTCGTGCAGCAGGTTCGCGAGTTCGGCGGCCGATTTGACGCTGAGCTTCTCGAACACGCGCGAGCGGTGCAGCTCGACGGTGCGCACGCTGATGTCGAGTGCGCTTGCGATCAGCTTGTTCGGCAGACCCTGGGCCACCTGGCGCATCACTTCGCGCTCGCGTTCGGTCAAGTCGTCGAGCCGGCGCTTGCGCGTCGTCCGCACGCGCCGGTCGTACAGCGCTTCGGCGCTGATGCGGAGCGCTTCCTCGATGCGATCGACGAGGGCGTTGTTCGAGAACGGCTTCTCGACGAAGTCGAAGGCGCCGCGCTTGACCGCCTCGACCGCGGTCGGCACGTCGGCATGACCGGTCAGGAAGATCACCGGTACGGCGTCGGTCAGGCCCTGCTCCTTCAGGCGCTTGAAGAGCGCCAGCCCGCTCATCCCGCTCATGCGCAGGTCGAGCAGCAGGCAGGCCGGTCCGTTCGGCCAAGCGGACCCGTCGGCGCCATGCCGGGCCAGCACCATCGCCTCGAATGCCTCGGCGCTCGCGTAGCCTTCGGACAGCAGGCGGCGCGAGCGCAGCAGCCAGGCGACCGCGTCGCGCACGACGTCCTCGTCGTCGACGAGGTAGACGACCGGAAGGCCCAGGTCGGGAGAGAGCGCTGTCGTGTCCATCGGATTCGAGGGTCAGGCTGAAATCAAACGGCCGGTGCTGTCGGCGCGATCGGTGCCGGTGTCGTGCGGGCGGCGCGGCGGCGCGGCCGGCAGCGTGAAGCGGAACTCCGCGCCGACGACCTGGCCGCGCTCGTCGCGCCGGTTGTCGAAATCGAGCGCACCGCCGTGCTGCTCGACGATCGTGCGGCAGACGCTGAGGCCGAGGCCCATGCCGTCGCTGCGGGTCGTGAAGAACGGGTTGAACATCTGCCGGGCGATGTCGTCGGCGACGCCGGAACCCTGGTCAATCACGCTCAGCACGATCCACTGCGGCTGGATCTCGCGCACGCGCAAGGTCAGCAATGGATCGCCGACGGTGTCGAGCTGCATCGCCTGGATGCCGTTGCGGGTCAGGTTCAGCAGGACCTGCTCGACCATCGCGCGGTCGCAGACGACGCGCGGGGCCGGCGTCTCGACATCGACCTCGATGCGGGTGCCGCTCTTGCGCGCCTGCAGCCGGATCAGCGGCAGCACCGACTCGAACAGCGCATCGACGCCGACGACCTCGCGCGCATGTTCGCGCCGCCGCACGAAGTCGTGCACGCTCTTGATCACGCGGCCGGCCCGATCGGCCTGGTCGGCGATGCGCTGGGTCGCGGTCTGCAGCTCGGGCCAGACCTCGGCATCCGGCGCCGCACCGGGGGCGTGGCGGTCCATCATGTTGAGCGAGCCGGTCGCGTAGGCCGCGATCGCGGCGAGCGGCTGGTTCAGCTCGTGGCTGAGCAGCGAGGCCATCTCGCCGACGGTGGCAAGCCGCGCGGTCGCCTGCATGCGTTCCTGCTGCTGGCGCGAGAGCTCTTCGGCGCGCCGCTGCGCGCTCAGGTCGAGCACCGCACTCATCCAGCCGGTCTGTGTGCCTGCGCCATCGACGAGCGGCGACTCGAGGATCATCACCGGGAAGCGCTCGCCGTTGCGCCGCATGAACACGGTCTCGAAGCCCTCGCGCGATTGCGGCGACGGCGTGCTTGCCAGCCGGATCTGCTGGCGGCGCTCGTAGGCCTCGAGGTGCTCGGGCGGCCAGTAGGGCGGCGGCACGCGGTCGATCAGCTCGGCCGCGCCGAAGCCGACCATCTCGCAGAACGCCGGGTTGACGTATGTGATGTGGCCGTTCAGGTCGCGCGCGCGCAGGCCGGTGACGACCGAGTCCTCCATTGCCTTGCGAAAGGCGAGCGCCTCGGCGAGCGCGCCCTCCACGCGGGTGCGCTTGCGGACGTCGCGCGCCAGCAAGGTGACGACGCCGAGGAGGGTCAGCGAGAGACCGACGACCAGCGCCGTGACCAGGTCCGGCACCAGGCTCGGCCGCGTCGACGCGCTGTCGAGCCAGAGCTGCATGCCGGCATCCGGCACGTCGACGATGCGGCCGGCCCGGTACACGCCGGCACCGACATGCATCCGGCCATGCGCGAGGCGCGAGCCGTCGCCTTCGATCAGCGAGAGTTCGTGGCCGGGGGCGGTGCCTTCGAACGAGAGCCGGTCGAGCAGGCCGGCGAGTGAATAGGTCGCGGTCACGAAGCCGGCGGGCTGGTCGCCGAGCAGTTCCTCGATGCAGACGTCCATCACTTCCTGGCCCAGGCCGTCGCTGTGCGGAACGAAGTAGCTGCGCGAATAGGTCGGGCCGTGGCGACGGTGCGCAGTGCTGCAGGCGAGCTCGGTGTCGAGCTGCGCTTCGCTGCGATTCAGCTCGCTGAAGAGCGGCGGTCGGGAGCGCGTGTCGACCGCGTCGACAACGCGGTGGTCGGCGCTGCGACGTTCGAGCCGGAGCACTTCGGGATGGGCGAGCAGCAACTCCTGCGCATGGTGCTGCCAAGTCTCGGACGGTGTCGCGCGGCCTGGCAAGGCGAGGATGGCCTGCAGGTTGCGCTCCAGCAGTTGCACCAGCTGGTCGGCGGCGGTCGCCGCATTCGCCTCGACCTCGGCTTGCATCCGCGCCGACCGATAGTGAAAGGTCAGCGCGACCAGCAGCGACAACGCGGCCAGAAGCAGCACGACCAGCGCGGTCCACAGCAGAGCCCGTGCGCGCAACCACCGGGTCAGGGTACCGGCGTTGGCTGCGGACGGGTGGGCGGACATGGGCGGCACCGTCGCGGGGCTGAAACCTGCGCGGCGGCGGCGTGAGTGTAGCGACGGGCCCTCACGCAGGCAGGCCCCGTGCGGAGCCGGGGTGGCGGCGCCGCCCGTTATTCCTCCGAGAACGCGACTTCGCGCTTCGACTTGAT
This sequence comes from Caldimonas sp., assembly GCA_039922395.1. Classification (GTDB taxonomy): domain Bacteria; phylum Pseudomonadota; class Gammaproteobacteria; order Burkholderiales; family Burkholderiaceae_C; genus Schlegelella_A. Next base: position 937 of record JBDSAB010000560.1, on the reverse strand, counting down.
CGACGGCAGGGTGACGACGATGACCATCAGCAGCGCCGCGGCCAGCAGGCCGGCCGACAGCGGCCGCAGCACGAAGGTGCTCCAGTCGCCGCGCGACAGCAGCAGCGCCCGGCGCAGGTTCTCTTCCATCATCGGTCCGAGGATGAAGCCGAGCAGCAGCGGCGCCGATTCGCAGCTCAGCTTGTAGAAAGCGTAGCCGATGGCGGCGAACAGGGCGGTCATGAACACATCGAACGTGCTGTTGTTCAGCGTGTAGACGCCGATGCAACAGAACAGCGTGATGGCCGGAAACAGGAACCGGTACGGCACCGTCAGCAGCTTGATCCAGATGCCGATCAGCGGCAGGTTCAGGATCACCAGCATCAGGTTGCCGACCCACATCGACGCGATCAGTCCCCAGAACAGCTGCGGGTTCGAGGTCATCACCTGCGGGCCGGGCTGGATGCCCTTGATCGTCATCGCACCGACCATCAGCGCCATCACCGCGTTCGGCGGAATGCCCAAGGTCAGCATCGGGATGAACGAGGTCTGTGCACCGGCGTTGTTGGCCGACTCCGGCCCGGCGACGCCCTGGATCGCCCCCTTGCCGAACGGCACGCGCGGGTTGCGCGCCAACTTCTTCTCCATCGTGTATGACGCGAACGATGCGAGCAGCGCACCGCCGCCCGGCAGCACGCCGAGGATCGAGCCGAGCGCGGTGCCGCGCAGCACCGCCGGCCATGCGTCCTGGAAGTCCTGCATCGTCGGCCACAGGCCCTTGACCTTGCTGGTGAAGACCTCGCGGCTCTCGGCCGGCTGGCCGAGGTTGGCGATGATCTCGCCGAAGCCGAACACGCCCATCGCGATGACGACGAAGCCGATGCCGTCGGTGAGCTGCGGGATGTCGAAGCTGTAGCGCGCGGTGCCGGAGATCACGTCGGTGTTGATCTGCGCCAGC
>JBDSAB010000559.1:0-5460 GCA_039922395.1 Caldimonas sp. | reverse complement strand
GATGCAGCATCACGAGACCGCGCAGGTAGACCTGGGCGATCAGCGATACCGCGAACGCCCACAGCAGCCCGCCGCCGAGCAGTGCGGCGATCGCATGGCTCGCCCCACCGTAGCCCTGCGTGATCGCGAGCATCGTCTCGTAACTGCCGACGCGATCGCCGAGGATCGCGGCCGAGAGGCCGACCGCCGGCACCAGTCCGGCGCCGAGAATCGCGCCGATCACTGCGGCGACAGCGGCGCAGAGGAGCACCAGCACGACCAGCGAGAGCAGGGTCTCGATCGCACGCGCGCGGACGATCGCGATGGCCTGCGAGAGCGCGTGCAGCGCCGCTGCGCCCTTCCAGATCGCCGGCAAGGCGAGCAAGAACGCGAACGCGAGGCCGCTCAACGTGAGCCCGGCGACGACCACCGCGGCGGGAAATGCGACGAGGAAGAGGAGCGGGCCGATCAATGGCAGCTTGCAGCACACGAAGACGAGGCCGAGGACGACGAGGACTGCCAGTGCGATCGCGAGCAGCACGAGGCCGAGCAGCAGGAGCGCCGGCAGGCACAGCGCGGCGGCCCGGAACGCTTGGCCGAGGCGGCGCGGCGCAGCGCCTCGGCTGGCGTCGAGCTGCAGCAGGCCGGCCGCGTTGACGCCGAGCGCCGCAGCGACGATGAACGCCAGTCCGCCGAACAGCGCGCCGGCGAGGCCGAGGCGGCCGAACAAGCCCGACACCAGCACGCCGATGAAGAGACTGGCACTCAACGCCAGCAGCGCCGGCGTGTTGCGCAGCCCGGCGACCGCGCCGACCGTGCCGAGCACCGCGTCGCTGCGAAATGCCGCGCCGGGTGAATCGATCGGATCGGGCAGGCTCATCGTCGGACTCCTTGCGGCCCCAGATGATCGTCGATGGCGCACAGCTTTGGAGCTTGCCGGCGTCAGCGCGCCGGCCGCGTCGCTACAGACCCTGGCCCTGCAGTTCGCGGCGGCGCTCTTCGCGGCCGCTGATCTGCTTGCAGACGGCCTCGCCGCTGTGCTCGGCGTTGCCGCACTCGCGCGATTCGCAGATCGACTGGCTGATCAGGTTGCGGCCGGCACAGATCTCCTTGACGGTACGCAAACGTGGTGGCGCAGCCGGCGTGGCGGCCACCACCGGCGCCGCTGGAGCGGGCCGCGCGCGTTGCTCTTCAGCCCGGCGCCGGGCCGCCGCTTCCTGCTCCGCCTTCGCACGCGCCGCGATCAGCTCGCGCTGCTCTGCGGCGGCTTTTGCCTTGGCTTCACGCTCGGCCTTCTCGCGCGCTGCCTTCTCGCGTGCCTTGCGCTGCGCAGCCTGCCGCGCGGCTTCGGCCTCGGCGGTCCGGCTCGCTGCCGTCGTGTCGGTTGCGGTAGTGGTCGCTGGTGGCGTCTCGCTGGACGCGCCAGCGGCGGCAGTCTTGCTCGCGTTTGCCGCGGCAGCAGAAGCGGATGTGGAGACCGACGGAGTGGTGGCTGTCGCGTCGCTTGCAGACGCTGCTGATGTCGGTGCGGTTGTCGATCTCGGTGCCGTCGATTCAGCGGCCGATGCCGCCGGCAGGTTCACGCCGATGCCCGACGCACCTTGCGAAGACGTCGGTGCCGTCGCGACGGCCGCGGATGCCGGCGGCGACACGATTACCGGTGCCGGAGTCGCAGCCGGTGCCGGTGTCGTCGCGGCGGTCGGTGCTGCCTGAGCAGTCGGGGGCGTCGGCGGAGGTGGCGCACTGCTGAGGAACCAGCCGGCAATCAACGCAGCGACGACGGCGGCGACGCCGAGACCGGCCCACAGGCCGGTGCGCCGGGGCGCAACCGGTTGAGGCGGCGCGCCGAAGCCGATGCCGGCGGCCGGCACCGGACTCGGGCGGGCGCGTTCGACGGCGATCGCGACGGATGGGTCGGGGACGTCGGGAACCGGTACGGCGTTGTCCGCGGGGACCATCGGCCCGCGCGGCGTTGCAGGCGTCGCGCCGGCAGCTGCGGGTTCGGTTCCGTTGCGTGCGTGTGCGCTCGGGCTGACCAGGTTGACGCCGCACTTCGCGCAGTAGCGGATGCCGGACTGGTTCTCGAAGCCGCACTCGGCGCAGACGATGCCGGTCGCGGTCGCGGTCGGGTCGTGGGGAGGCGTTGGCGTGGCGACGAAGGAGGTGCCGCAGGCCCTGCAAAACTGTGCGTCGTCGCGATTGTCAGCGTGGCAGGTCGCGCAGGTTTTCGCCATCCGTGGGTCCGGGGTAAGGGGTCGAAATGACGATACCTTGGATTGGGCACGATCGCAAACCAAGCGTGGTGCCGTTGTGCGAACGTGAATCGCGCAGCGCCATAGCCGTCACATCCGGATCGACGGGCGACAATGACCGCGCGCACCGGCCGCATGGCATGCCGGTCCGGAGGTCCGTCGTGGGATACGCCCTGCTCAAGTCGATCCATCTGCTCGGCGTCATCGCCTGGGTCGGCGGCATGTTCTTCGCGCTCGCCTGCCTGCGTCCGGCGGCCGCTGCGCTCGAGCCGCCGCTGCGCGTCGCGCTGATGCGCGATGCGCTCGGCCGCTTTCTGAACATCGTGCTGGTCGCCTCGGGGCTGGTCCTGGTCAGCGGCGTGTGGATGATCGCGACGGCGTCGCGCGTCTCGGTCAAGGCCGGCATCGGCTTCAACATGCCGCTCGACTGGCACATGATGGTGACGCTCGGCGTCGTGATGATCGCGATCTTCGGCTACATCCGCTTCGCCGTGTTCAACGAGGTCCGGCGCGCCGCCGCGGCGCGCGAATGGCCGGCGGCGGGCGCCGCACTGGGCCGCATCCGCTGGCTCGTGCTGGTCAACGTCGTGCTCGCGGTGATCATCGTCGTCGTGACGCGGCTGGGCGCCGTCGGCTGAGGCGGCGCCTCGCGCTTGCATTCCGGTCCGGTCCGTCGCCCCGTCACAATTCAGGTCGGCGGCAGTAGATGCCGTTCGCAGTCCGCCTCGCCGCAGCGTTCGCAGATCCAGTGCCAGCGCGAAGCCGGATCGCCCACGGGCTTCGGTGCGAGTGCCCGTTCCACCGCGGCGCGAGCGGCCGCCAGGCGCATCGCGCCGACGCCTCCGATCACCGAGTACGCGACGCCGCTGCGCGAGAGCGCGGCGCGCACCTTCGCATCGACCGGCTCGCGCACATGCGGACCGTCGCGCTGGAGCCCGTCGGCCAGCCAGGGCAGGTCGAGCGCCGTCAGCAGGGTCGCGTCGCAGCGGCGCTGCGCATGCTCGGCATTGGCGTACAGATTGCGGTCATCGAACACCTGGTCGCTGTAGACCGCGATCATCAGCGCGGTGGTGTCGGCGATGACGATGGCGTGCCTGGCCGCGGCTTCGTGGATCCGGCGGGTCTGCTCGGCAGCGATCGCGGCCTGTTCGTCGCGGCGCGGTGTCCGCGCGTGTCGATCGCAGAACTCGCGCAGGTATTCGCCGACGACGACGGCGTCGTGCCCTTCATCGGTCAGCAGGGTGCCGAGCTCGCCGCAGAGCGTCGTCTTGCCGGTGCTCTCGGCGCCGAGCACCGCGACGACGAAGCCGCGCTTGTTCATTTCCGCTGTGCCCGCGCGATCTCGATCCAGGCTTTCCAGCCGACCACCGACAGCGCGATGAAGACGGCATAGAGCACCACGGTGAGCCAGAGGCCCTTGTGCGCGAAGAGGCCGACGCTGACGATGTTGACGATGAGCCAGGTCGGCCAATTCTCGATGTACTTGCGGCCAAGCAGCCACTGGCCGACGACACTGGCCGCGGTCGGGAAGGCGTCCCACCACGGCACGTCGGTGTCGGTGTAGGTGCGCAGGAACAGGCCGGTGGCCGGCCAGGAGACCGCGAGCAGCGCGAGCGCGATCCAGCGTCCGCGGTTGCCGAGGCGGCGCACCGCCAGCGGACGGCCGTCGGCCTGGGTGCCGCGCAGCCACTGCCACCAGCCCCACAGCGCGACCACCGCGAAGAAGATCTGCAGGCTGGCGTCGCCGTACAGGCGGCTGTCCCAGAACAGGCCGAAGTAGAGCAGCGAGCTGACGATCGCCAGCGGCCAGCCGAGCGGGTTGACGCGGATGTTCATCAGCACGGTCGCGAGCGAGAGCGCGAACGCGACGGCCTCGAGCCAGGTGACGCCCGACCCCCACAGCATGAAGGCGGGCGCGAACAGCGGCTTCAGCCCGGCCAGCAGGGCATCCATGGCGGGACCGCCGGCGTCAGCGCCGCGGCGTCGAGACCTGGACCAGGATTTCGTCCGGCTTGACCATGCCGAGTTCGTAGCGCGCCTTCTCCTCGACCATCTCGAGGCCATCCTTCAGGTCGCGCACCTCGGCGCCCAGCTGCTCGTTGCGCTGGCGCGCCGCGTCGTTGGCCGCCCGCTGGGCCTGCAGCCGCCCGCTCAGCTCGATCGTGCGCGGGACGCCGCCCTTGCCGAACCACAGCTCGGCGTGCACGAGGCCGAGCAGGCCGAGCAGGATGACGGTGACGAGGCGCATGCCGAAGACTCGCTCAGCGCAGGTTGTAGAACGCCGCGCGGCCCGGGTAGTAGGCGACGTCGCCGAGGTCTTCCTCGATGCGCAGCAGCTGGTTGTACTTCGCGATCCGGTCCGAGCGCGACATCGAGCCGGTCTTGATCTGGCCCGCGTTGCTGCCGACCGCGATGTCGGCGATCGTCGAGTCCTCGGTCTCGCCGGAACGGTGGCTGATGACCGCGGTCCAGCCGGCGCGCTTGGCCATCTCGATCGCCGCGAAGGTTTCGGTCAGGGTGCCGATCTGGTTGATCTTGATCAGGATCGAATTGGCGACCCGCTTCTCGATGCCTTCCTTCAGGATCTTCGTGTTGGTGACGAAGAGGTCGTCGCCGACCAGCTGCACCTTGGCGCCGAGGCGGTCGTTCAGGTGCTTCCAGCCGTCCCAGTCGCCCTCGTGCATGCCGTCCTCGATCGAGATGATCGGGTACTTGACGACCCAGCCCGCGAGGATGTCGGTCCAGGCGGCGGCCGTCAGTGACAGGCCTTCGCTCTCGAGCTTGTATTCGCCGTCCTTGTAGAACTCGCTCGCCGCGCAGTCGAGGCCGATCGCGATCTGCGTGCCGGCGGTGTAGCCGGCCTTGTCGATCGCCTCGAGGATCAGCTGGATCGCGGCCTCGTGGTTCTCGACGCTCGGCGCGAACCCGCCCTCGTCGCCGACCGCGGTGCTGATGCCGCGGTCGCCGAGGATCTTCTTCAGCGCGTGGAACACTTCGGCGCCGTAGCGGACGGCCTCGCGGAAGCTCTTGGCGCCCACGGGGATGATCATCAGTTCCTGCAGGTCCAGGCTGTTGTTGGCGTGCGCGCCGCCGTTGATGACGTTCATCATCGGCACCGGCAACTGCATGCCGCCCATGCCGCCGAAGTAGCGGTACAGCGGCAGGCCCGACTCTTCGGCTGCGGCGCGTGCCACGGCCATCGACACGGCGAGCGTGGCGTTCGCGCCCA
>JBDSAB010000558.1:0-8043 GCA_039922395.1 Caldimonas sp. | reverse complement strand
AAGGGAACCGTTGCGGTTCCCTTTTTCGTTTGCGCGACGCGACCGTTGCCTGTTGCCTGTCCGTGGTGGCACTTTGATCCCCTTCGAACTCTGCGTACACCTTGTGACTTGACCTTGCCGGTTGCGGGTTCTACCTTCTCAACCAAGTCGACGCCGCATCAATCGTTGCCGCGGAGGGCCGGCGTACCCGAGGAGAGTCGCGATGGCTGACGAAGAAGCACCGCTGCCGCCGGTCGAGATCCCGTGGAAGCTCGCCGCGACGACGCAGCCGCTCGCGGCCGGCGAGCCGGCCCAGACGGCGCTGTCGTTGTTCTTCTTCGAACCCGATGACGCCACGTTGACCGGCGCGTTCCCGGACGAGCAGGTGGTCTTCATCAAGGTCACGGCATCGGTCTCGCCCGCTTCGTTTCCGAAGGAGCTGTCGAAGGTCGCGGCGAGCTTTCTCGGCGAAGGCATCCCCTGCATGCACCTGCTGCTGGACTTGAACGTGCGCAACGGCGACGGCGGGCTCGGCACGATCCGGCCCTACTTCCACGCCGCGGCGCCTCTCGCGCGGCGCATGGTCCAGACCGGCGTGATCGGCTCCGATGCTTACGAGGGCGAGTCCGACGCGGTGGCGATCGGCAAGAGCGGCTCGCAGATGACCGAGTCGCTGCGCAGTCATTCGAACACGCTGTCGGCGAGCGCGTCGGCCGGCCTGAGCCTCGGGCCGGTGTCGCTCGGCGGCTCGGTGCGCAACACGACCACCGATGTGGCGAGCCAGCGCGCGGTGTCGCAGGTCGTCGACACGACGACGCGTCAGGCGTCGGACGAGCGGCGCGAGCTGCTCAGCCACACGACGCGGGTCGAGAACATCATCTCGCTGCTGTCGGCCAAGTACATCGGCACGCCGTACCTGAGCTTCTCGCTGTCGCCGCAGCCGCTGCAGCAGCTCTCGATCGATCCGTCCGATCCGAATCTCTGGTTCCAGCAACTGCTGGCGCGGCGCTCGAGCGGCATCGAAGGCACGCAGGAGTTCACGGCGGTCGTCATCGTGCCGAAGAACACGGCCTTCTGCATCGGCGCGCGCCTGCGCCGCGTCTGCCTGCTCGACAGTCCGCCCGGGCCGCTCAACCTCGAAGAGCGCTTCAACGGCACGCTGATCCAGTTCGCGCGGATGGTGAACTACCTCAATCGCACGTTCCCGCCGGGAACGCCGCTCGAAGAGCTCGACATCGACATCATCGGCGGGCTGAGCGGCGGCACCTTCAAGCGCCCGGTGGTCGAGCTGTGGGGCCTCCGGCTCGGCGAGCGGCTGCTCGTCGCCACGGTGGTGTCGCCGAGTGCGCAGGCCGGCGTCGCCGCACGCGGCAACGTCAACTACAAGCACATGCTCGAGGTCTGGCTCGACACCCTGCGCGACGAGTACGAGCGCGAGTCGGCGCGCTCGCCGCTCGAGCGCGGCGTGCTGTTCGGCGAGAACCGGTTTCTCGACACCTGCTTTGCATTCGGTGGGGACGGCGGGGAACTCTCGGTGACGAGCAGCAATGCGTCGGTGAGCCCGCTGTTCCGCGTGCCGCTGCATCAGGGCCTGTTCGACATCGGCGGCGTCCAGACGGTCTCGGCGCAGACCGCTGCAACGCGCACCCGCGCGCTCGAGACGGTGACGCGCTGGAACGCGATCGAGAAGCAGGTCGGCAGCCTGCTCAGCAACAACAGCGCTCCTTCCGTCGAGACGCCGCTGGTGCCGAACGATCCGAAGGTGCTCGGCGTCTTCATCGACGCGATTCGCAAGCTGCCGGCCGGCGATGCGCGCAATGTCGACGTCGACCAGGCCGCGAAGCTGCTGCAGCTGAACGAGGCGCAGCTGCGACTGCTGAAGGCGGCCGGCGCGCAATCGATTGCCGATGTCGCCGCCGTGCTGAAGGCCGCGCCGGATGTCGAGCGCTACAACGCCGACGTCGCGCGCTTGCCGACGCCGCCGCGCCAGGCCAAGAGCAAGGCCGCGGCGCCGCCGGCCGTGCGGCCGGACCCGCTCAATTTCGGCGTCAGTGCGAAGGACAGCGCCGCGATGATCGAGACGATCGGCAATGCCCTCGCCGGCAACCCCCGCCCGGGCTCCGGCAAGCGCTGACGGATCGATGTCGTGGCGACGCGCCGCCGTCCGCGCCGGCTGCAGCTCGGACCTGTCGTCGGCCACACCGACGACACGTCGACGCGCATCTGGATTCAGGTCGGCGACGACCCGTCGCTCTATCGACTGCGGGTCGAAGGTGTCGGCCTCTTCACGTTCGACAGCACCGGACCCGGCTCGCTCGAGTTCGGAACCGCGATCGCGCGGGTCGGCGGCCTGCGCCCCGACCTGACCTACCGCTACCGGGTGACCCGCGCCGGTCGATTCGTCCCGGGCGCATCCGGCACGGTTCGCACCTTGCCGCCGGCCGCGTCGATGACCCATCTGCTCTTCTGCGCGATCTCGTGCAACGGGGCCGAACAGGTCGGGGCATGGGATCGGTTCGCCGATTTCGTCGAAGCCTCGAAACCTTCGTTCGTCCTGATGATGGGCGACCAGGTCTATCTCGACGAGGACGAGCCCGATGTGTTCGCGACCCACTTCGACTCCGACCCGGCGACGCGGCGGCGCGCGATGGCCGACATGTACCGCACCAACTGGTCGCGCGAGCCGCTGCGCCGCGTGCTGGCCAACGTGCCGTGCTACATGGTCTGGGACGACCACGACATCCGCGACGGCTTCGGCTCGCTCGCCGGCGACAGCCCGACCTTGGCGGCGCGCCATCCGCGCGGTGCGGCGATCTTCCGCAAGTCGACCGCGTACTTCGAGGACGCCCGCGACGTCTACTGGCACTTCCAGGGCTGCCGCAACCCGCTGCCCGGCGATCACCGCGATCCGACGCTGCCGAGCCAAATCGATCCGGCGTTTCCGAACTATGTCGATGCGCCCATTCCCAGCGGGCTGCGCGTCGGCATGCCGTTCGTGTTCCGCTGCGGGCGCCTGCTGGTGATGGTCCTCGACAGCCGCGGCGATCGCGATGTCTTTCGCGCCGACAAGCCGATCCTCGGTGCGCGTCAGTGGCAGTTCGTCGACGAGGTCTTCAGCCGGTTGCCGGATGACGTCGATGCGCTGGCCGTCGTCACGGCGACGCCGCTGGCCTCGCAGGACCCGGACGGCCAGACGCAACGCCTGATGGGCCAGCGCACCGACGACGTCGAGGCGTTTCGCAAGGGCGACGAGGAGGCTCTCTTTCATCCGGAGTCAAGCGACTCGAAGGTCGAGCTCGTGAAGGCCATCATCAGCGCCAAGATCGTCTCGCGCACCGGCTTTCAACCCAACTTCGGGGCGTTCCAGATCTCCAACCTCGACGAGGCGCGCGACCAGTGGTCGCACCGCTTCGCGCGCGCCGAGCAGAAGGACCTGGTGAAGAAGGCCTTCGCGGCGCGCCGGCTGAACCGCAACGCCGCATCGCCACGCGCGCTGATCTTCTTGTCGGGCGACATCCACATCGGCTGCATCTTCGATTTGAAGGCGCTCATGCCGCCCGCGACCGCGGTGTCGCTGACCGCTTCCGGAATCAGCCAGATCGACGACACGCAGCCGCTGGTCGGCACCTTCATCGACGAATCGTTCAGCATCGCGCCGGGCATCCGCTCGACGCTCCGCGATGTCGTGAATCAGTTCAACTTCGGGGTGGTCCAGGTGCAGCCGACCGGACGCGGGGCGGAGCTGCAAGCCGTCCTCGCGCACGAAGGCAACGGTTTCGCCTTCGGCCTCGATGTCAAGGATTTGATCTGACCCCGGGTCCGGCTCGTTGACGGGCGGAGGGCGGATGAGGAACTGCGTACAACTGTCCTTGCGAGATCGCTCCGGATTCCACAGAATCGTTCGATCCACGCAGCGCAGGGAGCAGGTGATGAAGGATGTCCTCGATCGAAATCGTCGCCGGCTTCTGACCGCGTCGGCCGCGGCGGGCGGTCTCCTTGGTAGCGGCGCCCTGCTGAGCATCGGCGCGCATGCCGCCGGGCGGACCAAGATCGACATGCAGCTCGGCTGGCTGATCGGCGGCAACCAGATCGGCGAGGTCGTGGCCAAGAAGCAGGGCTACTTCGAGCAGGAGAACATCGACTTCTCGATCCAGCCCGGCGGTCCCAGCATCGACGGCGTCGCGGTCGTCGCGTCCGGCCGCCACGATGTGGGCCAGGTGTCGTCGAGCCCGTCGCTGATGCTCGCGGTGTCGCAGGGCCTGCCGATCAAGTGCTTCGCAGTCGGGGTCCAGAAGCACCCGTACTGCTTCTTCTCGCTGAAGAAGAAGCCGATCCGCAGCGCCCAGGACATGGTCGGCAAGAAGGTCGGCATCCAGTCGACCGGCATCATCCTGCTGAAGGCGCTGCTGGCGAAGAACAAGATCGACGAGAAGGCGGTCACGATCATCCCGATCGGTGCCGACATGACGCCGCTGATGACCGGCCAGGTCGATGCGGTGACCGGCTGGCTCACCAACACGTCCGCGCTCAAGGTGCTGGGCGCCGAGCGCGTCGACATGGCACTGTGGGACACCGGCGTCAAGCTCTACGCGCTGCCCTACTACGCGACGACCAAGACGCTGCAAAGCCAGGGCGACGTGCTGGCCGGCTTCCTGCGTGCGTCGGCGAAGGGCTGGCAATGGGCCGACAAGAACCGCGACGCCGCCGTCGACATCCTGATCAAGGAGTACCCGAACCTCGATCGTGCCGACGAGCGCGTCGCCGCCGACGTGATGCTCGCCTACAGCTTCGGCGACGCCGCCCGCGCCGGCGGCTGGGGCACGATGGATCCGGCGATCTGGCAGGACCAGATCGCGCTCTACAGCGACCTCGGCCAGTTCACCGCGAAGACGCCGAAGGTCGAGGACGTCATCACCCTCGACATCCTGAAGGCGACCCAGGCCGCCCGCCTCAAGGCGTAGGGCCTGGTACGCGATGGGAAGGCTCGCGTGACGCTGCGCATGGCGTTGCCAGGCCCTGGGCGATGACGGCGGCGGCGGTCCTTCCGCCCCGGGCGCAGCCTGTCGCGATGGCCGAGGCGGGCGCCGGCCTCGCGGTGAGCTGCCGCGACCTGCGGGTGCGCTTCTACACGCCGCGGCGGGCGATCACCGCGCTGCAGGGCCTGAGCCTCGATGTCGCGGCGGGCGAGTTCCTGACCTTGCTCGGCCCATCGGGCTGCGGCAAGTCGACCTTCCTGCGCGTCGTCGCCGACCTGATCCAGCCCGACGGCGGCGAGATCCGCGTGTTCGGCGCCGCGCCCGAGGCTGCGCGCCTGCGCCGCGACATCGGCTTCGTGTTCCAGGATCCGGCGCTGCTGCCGTGGCGCACCGCGCTTTCCAATGTCGAGCTGCCTTTGCAGGTGGCGGTCAGCCGCGCGCGCCGCGCGAAGGCGACGCCGCGCGAGCTGCTCGAACTGGTCGGCCTGAAGGGGAGCGAATCGGCGTACCCGCAGGAGCTCTCGGGCGGCATGCGGCAGCGCGTCGCGATCGCACGCGCACTGGCCAGCGACCCGAAGATCCTGTTGATGGACGAGCCCTTCGGCGCGCTCGACGAGATCACGCGGGATCGCCTGAACGAAGAGCTGCGCCGCGTCTGGCGCGAGCTCGGCCTGACCGTGCTGTTCGTGACCCACAGCATCCACGAGGCGGCCTACCTCGGCCAGCGCGTGCTGATGATGGCGGCCAACCCGGGCCGGGTGCGCGCGATCGTGCCGGTCGACCTGCCGGACGATCGGTCGCTGGCGCTGCGCGAGACCGCGCCGTTCGTCGCGCTCGCCGCCGAGCTGCGCCGCCTGCTGGTGACCTGCTGATGGGCGTGCCGAGCGACGCTGCCTGGGCCGCGGCCACTGTTGCCTCGCCGGCCGACGTGCCGGATCCCGACGCCGAGGAAGCCAACTGGCGCGCTGCCCAAGCGCGCGAACGCCGGCGCCGCCGCCTGCTGCCGGCGCTCGGCATCGTCGGCCTGGTCGCGCTGTGGTGGGCGGTGATCGTGGCGTTCGACGTCAAGCCGTTCATCGCGCCGTCGCCGTGGGCGGTCGCGCAGACGCTGTGGACCAAGCGCGAAGTGCTGCTCGGCAACCTGCTGCCGACGGCGACCGAGGCGCTCTGCGGCTTCCTGCTCGGCAATGCCGCGGCGATCACGGTTGCCACGGTGTTCGTGCACAACCGCCGGCTGCAGGAGATCTTCTTTCCGGTGGTCGTGATGTTCAACTCGATCCCGGTCGTCGCGAAGGCACCGATCCTCGTGCTGCTGATGGGCAACGGCGTCTCGCCGAAGATCGCGATCGCGGCGCTGGTCTGCTTCTTCCCGACGCTGGTCAACAGCGTGCGCGGGCTCGAAGCGGTCAACCCGCAGGCGCTCGAGCTGATGCGCGTGCTGTCGGCGAGTCGGCGCGAGGTCTTCTTCAAGCTGCGGGTCTACGCCGCGCTGCCGTATCTGTTTTCGGCGCTGCGCATCGCCGCGTCGATGTCGGTGATCGGCGCCGTAGTCGGCGAATGGATCGGCGCCACGCAAGGCATCGGCGCGATGATCATCCAGGCCACCTACAACTTCGATTCGGCGCTGCTGTATGCGGCGATCACGATGAGCGCGTGCCTGTCGGGCTCGTTCTTCCTCGCGATCGTCGCGCTCGAGCGAGTCGTCATCAGATGGCAGCCCGATCACGTCTGATCGCGATCGCCTTGTCGTCTCCGCTTTCCGCCCAGGAGCTTTTCACATGAATGCCACAACGACATCGGTTCGCGAGCCGGCCCGCGACGTCGAGGTGGTCGCGCGCGCCGACGTGGTCGTCGTCGGTGGCGGCCCGGCCGGCATGGCGGCTGCCATCGCCGCGGCCCGCAACGGCGCCTCGACCGTGCTGCTCGAGCGCTACAACCACCTCGGCGGCCTGGCCTCCGGCGGCATGGTGCTGGTGCTCGACGACATGTGGGACTCGCGGCTGCACGAGATCTCGGTGCGCGGCGTCTGCCTCGATCTGATCGAGCGCCTGGCCGCGCGCGGCCTCGCGGAGTTTCCGCGCCAGGACGAATGGGGCAGCCGGCCCGCGGCCTTGCAACGATGGACGCGCTGGGGCGCGTTCGACTTTCATACCCAGGACAAGCCGCATCCGATCGTCTTCGCCGCGGCCTTCGATCCCGACGGCTGGAAGCGGGTCGCGCTCGAGATGGTGGCGCAGCATCGCATCGAGCTGCGCCTGCATTCGTGGTTCTCTCATGCGCTGGTCGAGGACGGGCGCATCACCGGCGTGGTCTGCGACAGCAAGAGCGGCCGGCAGGCGATCCTCGGCCGCATCGTCATCGACGCGACCGGCGATCTCGACGTTGCCGCCTCGGCCGGCGCGCCGCACATCGGCGGTGCCTACATGCTGACCACCGTGTTCCGCCTCGGCAACGTCGATACCGACGCGGCCGAGCGCTTCGAGCGCGAGGAGCCGGCGCGCTTTGCGCAGGTCGACAAGGAAATCCGGCGGCTGATCGGCGGCAGCTGGGCCCATTGGTGGCTGAAGACGCCGCTGCCCGGCGTGGTCTGGTGCAACTGTCCGCACATGACCGGCCTCGACGGCCTGAAGGTCGAGGACCTGACCGAGGCCGAGGTGCGCGGCCGGGGCCACATCCACGACACCGTCGACTACGCGCGGGCGAACCTGCCCGGCTTCGAGCGCGCGGTCGTGATCGACGTCGCGCCGCAGACCGGCGTGCGCCAGACCCGTCTCCTCGAAGGTGAGTACGTGATGACCAAGGAAGACCTCGCGCAGCGCACGCGCTTCGCCGACGCGGTGGCGCGCGGGCGCGACTACACCACGCCGTATCGCACGCTGTTGCCGAAGCAGATCGACAACCTGCTGGTCGCAGGACGTCACTATTCGGCGACCTCGACGGCGCAGAAGATGTCGCGCGAGATCCCGCCTTGCATGGCGATGGGCGAAGCCGCCGGTCTGGCGGCGGCGATGGCGCTCGATGCCGGCGTGCGCGTGCGCGACGTCGACGTCAAGGCGCTGCAGGCCAAGCTGCGCGCGCAGGGCGCCGA
>JBDSAB010000557.1:0-2760 GCA_039922395.1 Caldimonas sp. | reverse complement strand
CCGCGATCAGGAGCGCGATCGCCGAGGTCATCAGCGTGCCGTAGATCATGACCAGCCCGCCGTAACGGTTCTGGACCGGGTCCCACTCGCTTCTCGTCAGGAAGGAGAGGCCGTATTCGCGGATCGCAGGGGCAGCACCAATGCACAGGGCCACGATGATCGCAGCCAGCAGGCCCAACGTCAGCAACGCGGCAGCGTGAGCCAGGACGGAGAAAAGCGTGTCCGGCCACGATGCGGCGCGGCGCGGCGCCGGCGGTCGACCCTTCGCGGCGGATCCAACCATCGTCATCGGCCGGATCCTGGAAGGTCGCGGCCCGTGCAGCGATCACGATGTCTCATCGAGGTCGTCGAACCGATGTCGAGACTACTGAACAGGTTACGCCTCGATCGGCTCCGGACGACCGCTCAAACACGGCCGCGAATGCCGTGTGGCGCCGGGCCTCAGACGAGCGCAGCGGCAAGTCGCTGTGCGCTGCGTCGGGCGAGATCGGCATCGCGAGCTTCGACCATCACGCGGACGACCGGCTCAGTGCCGGACGGACGGATAAGAACCCGGCCCTGGCCGGCCAACTCGCGGTCGACATCGGCCTGCGCATCGGCCAGCCGGGTGCTGCCTCGCCACGTGGTGCCGGGCGCGAGCTGGACATTGATCAGCGTCTGCGGGAACAGCTGCACGTCGGACAGCAGATCGGCCAGCGACTTGTCGCGGCGACAGGCCGATTGCAAGACCATCAGCGCGCTCACGATGCCGTCGCCGGTGGTGTGCTTGTCGAGCGCGAGCAGATGCCCCGAGCCTTCACCGCCGAGTTGCCAGCCGCGCGCGACGAGCTCCTCGAGCACGTAGCGGTCGCCCACCTTGGCCCGAACGAAGTCGACGCCGAGCTTCTTCAGCCCGACCTCGACCGCCATGTTCGTCATCAAGGTCCCGACCGCCCCGGGAACCGGCGTGCCGAGCGAGAGCCGATCGCTGACGAGCAGGTAGAGCAATTCATCGCCGCTGTAGAGCCGCCCGCCGTGGTCGACGAGCTGCAGGCGGTCCGCGTCGCCGTCGAGTGCGACGCCGAAGTCGGCGCCGCTCGCCTTGACCTCGGCAATCAGTGCGGCCGGCGCGGTCGCACCGAAGCCGGCATTGATGTTCGTGCCGTTGGGACTGCAGCCGATCGCCACCACGGCCGCACCGAGCTCGTGGAACACATCGGGCGCCACGTGATAAGCGGCACCGTGCGCCGCATCGACAACGACCTTGACGCCTTTCAGCGAGAGGTCGTTGCCGACCGTGCTCTTGCAGAACTCGATGTAGCGACCACGAGCGTCGTCGATGCGCCGCGCGCGTCCGAGCTGCGCCGAGCCGACCCATTCGGCCGGCTGAGCCAGCGCCTCCTCGACCTCGCGCTCCCACGCGTCGGGCAGCTTCTCACCCCGTGCCGAGAAGAACTTGATGCCGTTGTCACCGTACGGGTTGTGGGAGGCACTGATCACCACGCCGAGACTCAGGCGGAGCGCCCGCGTCATGTAGGCGACTCCCGGGGTCGGCAGCGGCCCGGTCAGCAGCACGTCGACACCGGCCGAGGCGAAGCCGGCCTCCAGGGCCGACTCGATCATGTAGCCGGAGATCCGCGTGTCCTTGCCGATCAGCACCGTCGGACGAGCGTCGGTCTTCCTGAGTACCGACCCGACCGCATGGCCGAGGCGCAGCATGAAGTCGGGCGTGATCGGCGCCTCGCCGACCGTGCCTCGGATCCCGTCGGTGCCGAAATAGTGTCTCTGCATGGAGTGTCCCGTTGCGGCCCGGATTATCGCGGCGCCTAGGGCCGTTTCAGTGCGTCGCCGAGCCGATCGCCTTCCAGACCGAAAGCGCATCGACGGTCTCGCGCACGTCATGGACGCGCACGATCGCGGCACCGCGTTCAACGGCCATCACGGCAGCGGCCACGCTGGCCGCCAGGCGGTCGCCGACCGGACGGCCGGTCACCAGCCCGAGCGTCGACTTGCGCGACCAGCCGACCAGCAACGGAAAGCCGTCGGCGAGCAGTTCCCGTTGCCGGCGAAGAAGTTCGAGGTTGTGGTCCGGCGTCTTGCCGAAGCCGATGCCAGGATCGACGACGATGCGCTCGGCAGAGACGCCTTGCGCACACACGGCGCCGGCGCGCGCGCGCAGGAACGCGGCCACTTCGCCGACCACATCGCCATACGTCGGCCGCTGCTGCATCTCGCGCGGCTCGCCCTGCATGTGCATCAGGCAGACACCGCAGGACGGATGCCCAGCCACGATGTCAAGAGCGCCCGGGGTTTGCAGCGCTTGAATGTCATTGACGATGTCGACACCGAGATCGAGCGCCGCCTGCATCACCAGCGGCGTCCGCGTGTCGACCGAGATGGGGACATCGAGCCTCAGCGCCGCCGCGATGACCGGCATCACGCGGTCGAGCTCGAGCTGCAGCGGCACCGGCGCCGCGCCCGGTCGGGTCGACTCGCCGCCGATGTCGAGCAGATCCGCGCCATCTGCGACGAGCCGCTCGCAAAGCGCGATGGCCTGCAGCGCGCCGCGCGTCGGGTCGCCATCGGCAAACGAATCCGGCGTGACGTTCACGATGCCCATCACGCGTGGCACAGAGAGGTCGATGCGAAAGCGCGTGGTCTGCCAGAACATCGGTGCGATCACCATGAAAAACGGGGCCGCAGCCCCGTTCGTGAGTTTGACCTATGACCGCGCCATCAGGCCGCCGCCGGCGCGCTGCCCGGCGTGACCGGCGGAACGCC
>JBDSAB010000556.1:0-2950 GCA_039922395.1 Caldimonas sp. | reverse complement strand
GTGATGTCATAGCCGGCTTGGAACTGGTTGCTGGTGGGGATGAAGATCGGCGGATCCTTGTCGAACAGGTTCCGCGCGCCGATCGCCAGCTTCAGGTTCTTGATACCGGTGAACGCCAGGTTCGCATCGTATAGCGCCTGCGACGGCACCCGATGCTGGTTGCCGTTCAGGTCGTCACCGTCGCGATACCCCTTGTAGAAGTTCTGCGCCAGCGTCAACGCCCACGGGCCTTGCGAGTAGGTGCCGCTTAGATAGTGCTTCCAGCGCAGCACAATGCCGTCGTTGACCGACGTGTTCGTGCTCAGAACCGGATTGCCGCCGTCGTCGACGATCGTGCCGACCTTGTGGGATACGACGCCACCCGGACTTGTCTGGTCGAACTTCATCATGTACGTGCCGGACAGATTCAGGTCCAGCCGACCGGGTCCGATGTTCTGCCGGAAGTTTGCTTCCAGGTCGATACCTTTAACTTTGGCGGAGCCGACGTTCTGCAGCGTCTGGATGATCGAGTCGATGTCGTTGCCGTTCAGCGCAACGAGACCCGCAAATGCGGCATCGCCATTGCGGAAACCGGACACGACTTCCTGGGCAGACGGCAACGCGATGATGTCGGTGACCCGGATGTTGAAGTAGTCGACCGCTACCGAAAGCGAGCGGGTCGGTTGCAATACCAGGCCGATCGACCGCTGGCGCGACTTTTCAGGCTTCAAGGTCGGGTTGCCGCCGGTCAACGAATTGACCTGAAGGTCGGTCTGCCCCGTGCCCCCTGTCCCGGTGTCATTGAACTGCTCGGAGGATCCCAGCGTCTGCGGCTGCCACAGGTCGACCAGCGTCGGCGCGCGGAAGCCGGTACCGAGCGAGCCGCGGACGACGACTTCCGGGATCGGCTGGAAGCGCAGCGAGGCCTTGTAATTGGTCGACTTGCCGACGTCGTTGTAGTCGTCGTGGCGGACCGCGACGTTGCCTTCGAGGCTCTTGATGATCGGGACGTTCAACTCGCCGAAGATCGAGTTGACCTTGCGATCGCGGTCGATCGGTGGGGTCGCACCGCCGAGACCGGCGATGTCGCCGGTGCCGAGCGCGGCGCTCGGCGACGTGACCGCCGACTCCTTGCGCAGTTGCAAACCCGCGGCGTATTGCATGACGCCGGCCGGCAGCTTGAAGACTTCGCCGGTGATCTTGGCGTCGAACTCGGTGCTCTTCGCCTTCGCATCGAGCGTGCCGCCGCTGTACTTGGCGCCGGAGGCATCGAGCGCGGCCTGGAAGGCGGCCGATTGCTGCAGCGACCAGGGGTTGTAGTCGCTTCCCGGGGCATTGACGACGCTGGCGAAGCCGACCTGCGAGAAGTAGCCGTTCGTGACCGTTCCCGACAGCTTGCTCTCGTTCTGCGCGACCGCGACTTCCCAGTCCTGCTTCATGAAGTTGCCGCGCAGGCCGGCGGTGTAGCGACTCTGCTTGCCCGTGTCTTCCGAAGTCCGGCCGCCGAAATCGAACACGCGCGCCGTCACGGCGAGGGGCTGGCCGATGAGCGCGCCGTACCCCATCCCGGGATTGGCGGCCTCCATGGCGGCCAGGTAGGTCTGGGCAATCGAGTAGTTCGGATTGGTCGGACGGATGATCAATGCCGGCTCGACCCCCTGGGTGGCAAACAGCGAGTCCGTCACCAGGAAGCTGCGTCGCACGGGGCTGGGCTGGAAGATCTGGGTGACCTTGCTCTTCGAATACAGTGCGTCGCCGAAGAGCTCGAGGTTGTCGGCGACCTTGAACGTCAGATTTCCGCTGAACGTGGACAGCTCGCGCTTCGGAATCAGACCGACGAAGCCATTGCTGTCGAACGTGCAGAACGGCGCGCCCTTGGTTGTCTTGGTGGCATCGAGGTACATGCTGATGGCCGCGCAGTTGTCGGCAGCGGCCAACGGGTTGCCATACCCTGTGCCCGGGCTGTTGCCGAACCCTGCTCGCCGGCCGGGCGTGTTGCCGGTCGCGTTCTCGGCAGTCGCGTCGTAAGGCTGCCCGTTGCCGACGTTGTAGCCGCCTTCGATGTTGCCCTGACCGGTCGCCGCAGCGGACACGAAGGGTGGGATGTTGCCGGTCCGCGCAAAGCTGCGGTCCTTGGCAAAGAGCGCGGTCTCTTTTTCGAACGAGCCCGAGACGGTCACGTTGAAGCGGTTCTGCTGGAGGTCGCCGAAGCCGGCGACGATGGACGCCTTGGAACTCTTGCCGCCGCCGCTCGCGGTCGGTGTGCCGTACGTGGCCGCCAGCTCGACGCCGCGATAGTCCTTGGTCAGGATGAAGTTGACGACGCCCCCGATCGCGTCGGAGCCGTACACGCCGGATGCGCCGTCCTTCAGGATTTCGACGCGCTCGATTGCCGCCAGCGGTATCGCGTTGACGTTCACAGCTGCGCCGTTGCCGCCGGCGAAAGCCGCGAGGCGACGACCATTCACCAGCACGAGGGTTCGGTCTTCACCGAGGCCGCGCAAAGAAATTGAAGATGTACCGTAAGTCGAGTTGCCGGCGCCCGTCGCGCTGTTGATACTGCCCTGCGACGAGACCGCCGACACTTGCTGCAGCAACTGCTCGGTGCTTGTCGCTCCGGTCCGGCTGATCTCTTCCTTGGTGAGGATCTGGACCGGAAGCGCCGTTTCGGCGTCAATCCGCTTGATCGAGGAACCCGTGATCTCCACTCGTTCCAACTGGGCCTGGCCAAAGGCGATTGGTGGGGTGAGCGCCAGCGTTCCTCCGAACGCGACCATCAGGCCAGTACAGACCTTGGTTCTTCTGAACATGCGATTTCCTTTGAGACAAACGGTTGATCGAATAGACCCCGGCCGGGGGAGCAAGACGCATACCAATTTGTAAATGGTTGTGCCGTGCCCGCTAAGGCGTGTGAAGGAATTGTCACTGAACCCAAATAAAGGCCTGTCTAGGGTATTCCTATAGCGGTCGC
>JBDSAB010000555.1:0-2923 GCA_039922395.1 Caldimonas sp. | reverse complement strand
AACGATTGCGCCTTCCCACCCCACAGCATGAAGACAGGCAACCGGGGAAAACGGCATAGAGACTCCACGATCTGAAGAGTAAGCGCCTGCCAACCGCAGTGCTCGTGGCTCCCGGCCCGACCCACCTCGACCGTCAGCACCGGGTTCAGGAGCAGGACGCCGCGGTGCGCCCAGGCGTCGAGAGCCCAGCTTTCGGGCGGGACAAACCCGGGCCGGTCTCGCGCCAGCACCTCGAAAATCCGGGCCAGCGAACGTGGCTTGCCGCGCCCGGCGGAGAACGCCAGCCCGTCCGCGTGGCCCGCGGTCGGGTACGGATCCTGGCCAAAGACGACGACCTTCACGTTTGCCGGCGCCACGAGGCGGAGCGCCCGGAACGGATCGGGCGGCGCGATCGGCCGGTCGCCGGAGACTCGGCGGACGTTGCGGACCACCTCGTCCTGCAGCACCTGCGTCCAACCCGGCAGCACGGCCGCCCAGGCCGGCGGCAAGGTCGCGAAGGCGGCGGGCAGATCGTCGGCGGTCACCGGAACAGTTCGGCCAGCGCCATGCCCGGGTCCGGCGCGCGCATGAACGCTTCGCCGACCAGGAAGGCGTGCACGCCGGCCTTGCGCATCCGTTCCACATCCGCGTTCGCCAGGATGCCGCTTTCGGTGACGAACAGGCGTTCCTTCGGCACGTCTTCCAGCAGCTCGAGGGTCGTGTCGAGCGTGACCTCGAACGTACGCAGGTTGCGGTTGTTGATGCCGAGCAGCGGCGTCCGGAGCTGCAGCGCGCGCTGCAGTTCATCGCGATCGTGGACCTCGACCAGCACCGCCATGCCGAGCTCGTGGGCGAGCGCTTCGAGGTCGCGGATCAGGCCATCCTCGAGCACCGCGGCGATCAGCAGGATGCAGTCGGCGCCGAACGCGCGCGATTCATAGATCTGGTACGGGTCGACGATGAAGTCCTTGCGCAGCGCCGGCAGCGCCGACGCCGCGCGCGCCTGCTCGAGAAAGGCCAGCGAGCCCTGGAAAAACTGCAGGTCGGTCAGCACGCTGAGGGCTGCGGCGCCGTGCCGCTCGTAGCTCTCGGCGATCGCCGCCGGCACGAACTTCTCGCGCAGCACGCCCTTGCTCGGGCTGGCCTTCTTGATCTCGGCGATGACCGCGGCCCGGCCGCCATCGATCTTGCGCCGAAGCGCGCCGACGAAGTCGCGCTGCCCGCCGAGCTGCTCGGCATCGCGGCGCAGCGACAGCAGGTCGCGACGGCGCCGCGCGAGGCTGATCTCGTCGCGCTTGACCGAGACGATCTGACGGAGGATGTCGCTCATTAGGTGACCTTCGTGCTTCGCACTGCGGTGCGGGCCCCCTTCGGAGCGGCCGGGCGGAGGCTCATGCGCGCGCCAGCGCCTGCGTCGCCGCGACGAACGCGTGCAGCTTGGCGAGCGCCTGGCCGGAAGCAAGCGCCTCGCGCGCCAGCGCGACGCCCTCGGCCATGCTCGGTGCGACATTCGCGGCATAGAGCGCGACGCCGGCGTTCAGCATCACGATGTCGCGCGCCGGGCCGGGTTCGTTGCCAAGCACCGCGAGCAGGAGCGTCTTCGACTGCTCCGGCGTCTCGACCTTCAGCGCGCGGTTGCTCGCCATCGTGACGCCGAAGTCCTCCGGGTGGATCTCGTACTCCCGGATCGCGCCGTTGACGAACTCACCGACCATGGTCGCCGCGCCGAGCGAGACCTCGTCCATCCCGTCGCGGCCGTAGACGACGACCGCGTGCTCGGCGCCAAGCCGCTGCAGCGCCCGCACCTGGATGCCGACCAGATCGGGATGAAACACGCCCATCAGGATGTTCGGCGCATCGGCCGGGTTCGTCAGCGGGCCGAGGATGTTGAAGATCGTGCGGATGCCCAGCTCCTTGCGCACCGGCCCCACGTTCTTCATCGCAGGATGGTGGTTCGGCGCGAACATGAAGCCGATGCCGGTCTCGGCGATCGAGCGCGAAATCGCCTGCGGCGTCAGGGTGAGCGGCACGCCGAGCGCCTCGAGCACGTCGGCGCTGCCCGACTTGCTCGAGACGCTGCGATTGCCGTGCTTGCTGACGCGCGCACCGCACGCCGCCGCGACGAACATGCTGCAGGTCGAGATGTTGAAGGTGTGAGAGCCGTCGCCGCCGGTGCCGACGATGTCGACCAGGTGAGTTCGGTCGGCGACCTCGACCTTGGTCGCGAACTCGCGCATCACCTGCGCGGCGGCGGTGATCTCGCCGATGGTCTCCTTCTTGACGCGCAGGCCGACCAGCACCGCGGCCATCATCACCGGCGACATCTCGCCGCTCATGATCCGGCGCACCAGCGCCAGCATCTCGTCGTGGAAGATCTCGCGGTGATCGATGGTCCGCGTCAGCGCGTCGAGGTTGGTGATCGGCATCGGAGACTCCGTTCGAAGGTTTACGTCGCGAAGAATGAGCGGACGGCGCTGGCGGCGCGATCGACGCCGGCGGCGTCGACGTCGAGATGGGTGACGAAGCGCAGCCGGTCGTGACCGGTCACGAGGACGCCGTGCTCGGCCAGGTGCTCGCCGAGACCGGCTGCCCGCGCCGGGTCGACCCCAACGAACACCATGTTGGTCTGCACCGGGTCGACGGTTACGCCGGCGACCTGCTGCAGCCCCTCGGCGAACCGGCGGGCGAGCGCGTGGTCGACGGCCATCCGCTCGACGTGGTGATCGAGCGCATGCAAGGCCGCGGCCGCGAGCACGCCGGCCTGGCGCATGCCGCCGCCGAGCATCTTGCGCCAGCGATGGGCCTGCCCAATGAACGCGCGCGAGCCGACCAGCGCCGAGCCGACCGGCGCGCCGAGCCCCTTCGAGAAGCACACCGACACGCTGTCGAAGTGGCTTGCGATCGCGCGTGCGTTCGCATACGGATCGCCGCCGAGCGCGACCGC
>JBDSAB010000554.1:0-2547 GCA_039922395.1 Caldimonas sp. | reverse complement strand
GTCGGGTCATTGCACGAGTTCGGGCGCGGGGTCAACGACCTGCAGTACCGCGCGCGCCAGACCACCGGCGCCGAGGACGCGAAGGCGCTGCTGCTCGGCTGGCTCAAGGACATCGACTACGAGCAGCACCTGCGCGACGGCGAGGACAGCGAGAAGCTCGCGGCGAGCCGCTGGGCCAACGTGCTCGACTTCGTCGACTGGATCGCGAAGCGCTGCGGCGGCGAGATCGAGAACGACGGCGGCGCCACCTTCGAGACCGAGAAGAAGAGCGTGCTCGATGTCGCGCAGACGATCTCGGTGATCATCAGCCTGGCCGAGCGCGGCGACGAGCAGAACGTCGTGACCCTGTCGACGCTGCATGCGGCGAAGGGCCTCGAGTGGCCGCATGTCGTGCTGGTCGGCGTCAACGAAGGGCTGCTGCCGTTCAAGAGCGAGGACGACGCGATGACGGCGTCTCGCCTCGAGGAGGAGCGCCGCCTGATGTACGTCGGCATCACGCGCGCGCGCAGCACGCTCGCGGTCAGCACCCTGCGGCGCCGCAAGCGCGGACGCGACACGATCCAGGGCATCCCGAGCCGCTTCATCGCCGAGATGAAGCTGCACGAGGCGGGTCCGAAGGTGGACCCGCGGGAAAAGCTGAAGGCGCTGCGCGAGGCCGCTCTGGCGCGCGCCACCGGTGCCGCGAGCGCGGCGCCGGTCGACGCCGGCTGACCGAGCGCGTTCAGCACACGGGCTGTGCCCGCTACATGCCCTTGAACAGCCCGGCGTAGCTCCGGCTCACCTCGAGCTTCTCGGGGTGGCCCTTCACGCTGACGAGCTGGCGCCCGCGCAGGTCGCGCGTGACGCCGGCGATGTGGCGCGTGTTGACGAGGGTCGAGCGGTGGATCTGCCAGAACACGTCGGCATCGACCTCGTCGACCAGCTCCTTGATGGGCTTCCTGATCAGCGCCTCGACGCTCGCGGTCTGCACGCGCGTGTACTTCTCGTCGGAGATGAAGAACAGCACATCCTCGACCGGGATCATCTGGATGCTCTGGCCGACCGTTGCCTGGATCCACTTCAAGCGTGGCGCCGCGTTCGGGTTGATCTGCGTCGCGAGCTTCTGCAGCAGCTGCTGCAGGCCGGCCGCCGGCGCGCCCTCGTCCGATCGGCGCTGTGCGAGACGTTTGCGGATGCGCTCGACGGTCACCTGCAGGCGCTCGCGCTCGGCCGGCTTCAGCACGTAGTCGACGACACCCTGCTCGAAGGCTTCGATCGCGTACTGGTCGTAGGCGGTGATGAAGACGATCTCGCAGCCCGGCCAGCCGTCGGCATCATCCGCCTCGGCGACCGGCAGCTGCGCGATCGCGCGCGCCGCCTCGACGCCGGTCATGCCCGGCATGCGGATGTCGAGGAAGACCAGGTCCGGGTGCAGCTGCTCGGTCAGCTGGACCGCCTCGATGCCGTTCTTCGCCTCGCCGACGATCTCGAGCTCGGGCCAGACCTCGCCGAGGCGCGCCCGCAGCTGGTCGCGCAGCAGGCGTTCGTCGTCGGCGATGAGGGCACGAGGGGCGGGAGCGTCGGGCATGGTCGGCAGCGGTGCGGTGCGTATCTGTGGTTCAGCGCGTCGGCCTGCGCTGCGCGGCGGTGTAGAGCTCGGCCACCGGCACGACGCGGCCGTGCAGCGGCAGGATGCGGTCGACCTCGAGCTTCAGGCGCTCGATGTTGTCGATCAGGTTCACGTTGTTCGCGTTCGGTGTCGGCGGCGGCGGCGTGTTCGGGGCGCCCGGCGTGTAGGCGTCGGCCTGGATCAGCAGCTTCTCTTTCGGCAGGTGGACCATCAGCATGCTGTCGCTGTGCGGGCCGCCGGCGATCTTGTGCAGCACGATCGGCCGCGCCGCATCGCCGATGTCGAGCCGCTCGCCGGCTGCCCGGAACGTGGGTTTGCGGCCGGCCGTCGCCATGCGGTCCGGGCGGATGCGGTTGGCCTGCGCGAACACGCGCTCGAAGTAGGCGACGTTGTCGGCGTGCGTGACGATCGTCGTGCCCTCGGCCACCGCCGTGCGCACGCCGCCGGCATGGTCGAAGTGGGCGTGGCTGTTGACGACGGTGCGCAGTGGCTTGCGCGGAACCAGCCCCTTCGCATGGTCGATCACGGCCTGCGAGCGCCCATCGTTGAGCGGCACCTCGACCAGCACGAGCTGGTCCTGCAGCTCGATCAAGACGCTGTTGTGCGAGCCGCCGGCGAGGAACCAGACCCCGTCTGCGACTTTCTCCGACGCCACGCGCTCGGCGGCGTTGCGGGCCGCCTCCGGCACGGTCAGGGCGACCGCCGGGTTGACCTGGACCTCCTTGACCGCGAGGTCGAGCACCGGCATGCCGCCGAGCGACTGGCGGATCCGCATCGGGAAGCGGATGCCGCCGGTTTCGCGGTAGTCCTCGTAAGTCGTGACGGCCACGGTGTCGCCCATCACGGGATCGGGCCAGCTCGATTCGACCCGGCTCACCGTTCCATCGGCGTCGATCGTCGCCGTCGCGCTGTAGCGCCCCGGCTCGGTGAAGGTCAGC
>JBDSAB010000553.1:0-9212 GCA_039922395.1 Caldimonas sp. | reverse complement strand
CGCTGGCACGTCACGGTCGCCGCGCTGAAGGCGCTCGCCGACGACGGCGCGATCAAGCCGGCCGTGGTCGCCGAGGCGATCGCGAAGTACGGCCTCGATGCGGAGCGTGCGGCTCCGTGGACTGTCTAAGGCACGACATGAGCAATGCAATGGACATCAAGGTGCCCGACATCGGCGACTTCACGGACGTACCGGTGATCGAGATCTTCGTGAAGCCGGGCGACACCGTAAAGGCCGAGGACCCGCTGGTCTCGCTCGAGTCCGACAAGGCCACGATGGACGTGCCGGCGCCGCGCGGCGGCAAGGTGAAGTCGATCGCGGTCAAGGTCGGCGACAAGGTCAGCGAGGGCAGCGTCATCCTGGTCTTCGAGGCGGACGGTGCAACTGCCGCGCCGTCTGCCGCGCCCGCCGAGCCGGCCAAGCCGAGCGTCAGCGCGCCGCCGTCGCCGGTCAGCGCGCCGGCCGGCGTGGCCGAGGTGCGCGTGCCCGACATCGGCGACTTCAAGGACGTGCCGGTCATCGAGGTCTTCGTGAAGGTCGGCGACACCGTGAAGGCCGAGGACCCGCTCGTCTCGCTCGAATCCGACAAGGCGACGATGGACGTGCCGGCGCCGCTCTCGGGCGTCGTCAGGGCGATCAGCGTCAACGTGGGCGACAAGGTCAGCGAGGGCTCGATGATCCTGTCGCTGACCACCGGCGAAGCGACCGCGGCGCCGGCTGCTGCGGCGGCGGTCGCGGCCGCCGGCGGTGCCCAGCCCGCCGCAACGCCGCCCGCGGCTGCGTCGGCGGCGCTTGGCGCTCCCGGTGCGATCGACGAGACCGCGTTCGCACTCGCCTATGCCGGCCCGGCAGTGCGCAAGCTCGCGCGCGAGCGCAGCGTCGATCTCGGCAAGGTGACCGGCACCGGCGCGCACGGCCGCATCCTGCGCGAGGACGTCGAAACGTTCGCGAAGGGCGGCGGCTCGTCCGCCGCGGCACCGGCGGCGTCGAAGGCGGCACCGGCATCGGGCGGCGGCGCGGGTCTCGACCTGCTGCCCTGGCCGAAGGTCGACTTCGCGAAGTTCGGCCCGGTCGAGCGCAAGGAGATGTCGCGGATCAAGAAGATCTCGGCCGCCAACCTGCATCGCAACTGGGTCGTGATCCCGCACGTGACGACGCACGACGAGGCCGACATCACCGACCTCGAGCAGTTCCGCGTGCAGATGAACAAGGAGCTCGAGAAGTCGGGCGTCAAGCTCAGCATGCTGCCGTTCATGATGAAGGCGGCGGTCGCGACCCTGAAGAAGTTCCCCGAGTTCAACGCGAGCCTGGACGGCGACGCGCTGGTGTTGAAGAACTACTGGCACATCGGCTTCGCCGCCGACACGCCGAACGGCCTGATGGTGCCGGTGATCCGCGACGTCGACAAGAAGACGGTGCCCGACATCGCGAAGGAGATGGGCGAGCTCGCGAAGCTGGCCCGTGACGGCAAGCTGAAGCCCGACCAGATGCAGGGCGGCACCTTCACGATCAGCTCGCTCGGCGGCATCGGCGGCATCTACTTCACGCCGATCATCAACGCCCCCGAGGTCTCGATCATGGGCGTCTGCAAGAGCTACTGGAAGCAGCACTCGAGCGACGGCAAGAGCTCGACCTGGCGCCTGACCTTGCCGCTGTCGCTGTCGTGGGACCACCGCGTGATCGACGGCGCCGCCGCGGCGCGCTTCAACGTCCATTTCGCCAACGTGCTCGCCGATCTGCGGCGCGTGCTGTTCTGAGGAGCCGGTCGATGGCCAATCTGGTCGAGGTGAAGGTCCCGGACATCGGCGACTTCAAGGATGTTGCGGTGATCGAGGTGCTGGTCAAGCCTGGCGAGGTGATCGCAGTCGATACCGCGTTGATCGTCGTCGAGTCGGACAAGGCGTCGATGGAGATTCCGTCGAGCCACGCCGGCAAGGTACAGGCGCTGAAGGTGAAGCTCGGCGACAGGGTCAGCGAAGGGTCGGTGATCGTCGCGATCGAGGCGGCCGGCGCCGGTGCGTCGGCGCCGTCAGCGGCATCGGCACCTAAGGCCGGGGCCAGCGCCGCCGCGCCGGTGCGCGCTGCCTCGGCGACGCCGGCGCCTGCTGCTTCGGCAATGCCCGCGCCGACCGCCGCGACCTTCTCCGGCAAGGCCGACATCGAGTGCGAAGTCCTCGTGCTCGGTGCCGGACCCGGCGGCTATTCGGCCGCGTTCCGCAGCGCCGACCTCGGCATGAAGACGGTGCTCGTCGAGCGCTACTCGACGCTCGGCGGCGTCTGCCTGAACGTCGGCTGCATCCCGTCGAAGGCGCTGCTGCACACCGCCGCGATCATGGACGAGGTCAAGCTGCTCGCCCGCCACGGCATCAAGTACGGGGCGCAGGAAGTCGACGTCGACGCGCTGCGCGCCTTCAAGGACGGCGTCGTCAAGAAGCTGACCGGCGGGCTGGCCGGCATGGCGAAGGCGCGCAAGGTCGAGGTTGTCACCGGTGTCGGCAGCTTCCTCGATCCGCATCACGTCGAGGTGGTCGGCGACAGCGGCGCGAAGAAGACCGTCAAGTTCGCGAAGGCGATCATCGCGGCCGGCTCGCAGGCGATGAAGCTGCCCTTCATGCCCGACGACGAGCGCGTCGTCGACTCGACCGGCGCCTTGCTGCTGAAGGGCATCCCGCAGCGCATGCTCGTCGTCGGCGGCGGGATCATCGGCCTCGAGATGGCGACCGTCTATTCGGCGCTCGGCACGCGCATCGACGTCGTCGAGATGCTCGACGGCCTGATGCAGGGTGCCGACCGCGACCTCGTGAAGGTGTGGGAGAAGTTCAACGCGCCGCGCTTCGACAAGGTGATGCTGAAGACCAGGACGGTCGGCGCGAAGGCGACCCAGGCCGGCATCGAGGTCAGCTTCGAAGGGGCGAGCGCACCCGACAAGCCGCAGGTTTACGACCTGGTGCTGGTGGCAGTCGGCCGAAGCCCGAACGGCAAGAAGATCGGCGCCGAGAAGGCCGGCGTCGCGGTGACCGATCGCGGCTTCATCGATGTCGACCGGCAGATGCGCACGAACGTGCCGCACGTCTTCGCGATCGGCGACATCGTCGGCCAGCCGATGCTCGCCCACAAGGCGGTGCACGAGGCCCACGTCGCGGCCGAGGTGGCGCACGGCGAGGCGGCGTTCTTCGATGCGCGCCAGATCCCGTCGGTCGCCTACACCGACCCGGAAGTGGCATGGGCCGGCAAGACCGAAGAGCAGTGCAAGGCCGAGGGCCTGAAGGTCGGCAAGGCGGTGTTCCCGTGGGCCGCGTCCGGTCGCGCGATCGCGAACGGCCGCGACGAGGGCTTCACGAAGCTGCTGTTCGACGAGGCGACCCACCGCGTGGTCGGCGGCGGCATCGTCGGCACGCATGCGGGCGACCTGATCGGCGAGGTCTGCCTCGCGGTCGAGATGGGCTGCGAGCCGGCCGACATCGGCAAGACCATCCACCCGCATCCGACCCTCGGCGAATCGATCGGCATGACGGCGGAGGTCTTCGAAGGCCACTGCACCGACCTGCCGCCGCAGAAGAAGAAGTAGGCAGCAGCGTGGCCCTCAACCTGGCTTGCGAGAGCACCGGCAGCGGACCGCCGCTGGTGGTGCTGCACGGCCTGTTCGGCTCGAGCGGCAACTGGCGCGGCATCGCGCGCGAGCTGGCCGCGACGCACACGGTGCACTGCGTCGACTTGCGCAACCATGGCGCGTCGCCGTGGGCCGACTCGATGGGCTACGTCGAGATGGCCGACGACGTGCTGCAGCTGATCGCGAAGCTGCGCCTCGATCGCCCTGCGGTGCTGGGCCACAGCATGGGCGGCAAGACCGCGATGGCGCTGGCGCTGCGCCAGCCGGCGGCGGTCGGCCGCCTCGTCGTAGTCGACATCGCGCCGGTCGCGTATGCCGACACGCTGACGCCGTTCGCCGAGGCGATGCGCAGCGCCGACGTCGTCGCCGCGGCGAGCCGCGCCGAGGTGCAGCGGCGCCTGCAGCAGAGCGTGCCGGATGCCGGCGTCGTGCCGTTCCTGATGCAGAACCTCG
Source organism: Caldimonas sp. (assembly GCA_039922395.1). Lineage (GTDB taxonomy): Bacteria > Pseudomonadota > Gammaproteobacteria > Burkholderiales > Burkholderiaceae_C > Schlegelella_A. The sequence goes on along the minus strand of JBDSAB010000553.1, from coordinate 5,149 downwards.
TCCTCTGCAACGACCACTTCGACTGGCGCCTGAACCTGCTCGCGATCAGCGCCGCGATGCCGCAGCTGTCCGGCTTTCCGAGCGAACTGCTCGGTGCGCGTTTCGCCGGACCGGTGACGGTGATCGCCGGTGAACACTCGGAATACGTGGCGCAGCGGGACGGTACCGCCTTCCGACCGATGTTCGACGACCTCGAAATCGAAGTCGTCGAAGGCGCCGGCCACTGGGTCCATGCCGACCGGCCCGCCGCCTTCCTGGCGAGCCTGCGACGGGCGTTCGCACGGCACCCGCAGCCCCTGGCGGCTGCCTCGCACTGAAACGCCAGACCCGACCCCACGGAGACGAACCCATGAGCGACAACCTTCGCGAAGCCGCACTCGATTACCACCGCTACCCGACGCCCGGCAAGATCTCGGTCACCCCGACCAAGGCGATGGCGACAGCGCGCGACCTGTCGCTCGCCTATTCGCCAGGTGTCGCCGATGCCTGCATGGCGATCGCCGACGACCCGCTCGAGGCCGGCAACCTGACGGCGCGCAGCAACCTCGTCGCGGTCATCACGAACGGCACTGCGGTCCTCGGCCTCGGCAACATCGGCCCGCTCGCGAGCAAGCCGGTGATGGAAGGCAAGGGCTGCCTCTTCAAGAAGTTCGCCGGCATCGACGTGTTCGACATCGAGCTGGCCGAGAACGACCCGGATGCGCTGATCGAGACGATCGCCCGCATGGAGCCGACCTTCGGCGGCATCAACCTCGAGGACATCAAGGCGCCGGAGTGCTTCTACATCGAGACGAAGCTGCGCGAGCGCATGAAGATCCCGGTCTTCCACGACGACCAGCACGGCACCGCGATCGTCGCGGCGGCGGCGCTCCTCAATGCGCTGAAGCACGTCGGCAAGAACATCGGCGAGGTCAAGCTGGTCGCTTCGGGCGCCGGTGCGGCGGCGCTCGCCTGCCTCGACATCGCGGTGAGCCTCGGCCTGAAGCGCGAGAACATCCTCGTCAGCGACGCGAAGGGCGTCGTCTACCTTGGACGCACCGAAGGCATGGACCCGAACAAGTCGCGCTATGCCCGCGACACGAGCGCGCGCACGCTGGCCGACATCATCCCGCGCGCCGACATCTTCCTCGGCCTGTCGGCCGGCGGCGTGCTGACGACCGAGATGGTCAAGACGATGGCGCGCGACCCGATCATCCTCGCGATGGCCAACCCGATGCCGGAAATCATGCCGGAAGACGCACTCGCGGTACGGCCCGACGCGGTGATCGGCACCGGCCGCTCCGACTATCCGAACCAGGTCAACAACGTCCTCTGCTTCCCGTTCATCTTCCGCGGGGCGCTCGACAGCGGCGCGACGACGATCAACGAGGCGATGAAGCTCGCCGCGGTGCGCGCGATCGCCGAGCTGACGCACCAGGAGATCCCCGAGGTCGTCGCGCAGGCCTACGGCGCGGTCGGCCTGCGCTTCGGCCGCGACTACCTGATCCCGAAGCCGTTCGATCCGCGCCTGATCGAGGTCGTCGCGCCGGCGGTCGCCCAGGCCGCGATGGACAGCGGCGTCGCGACGCGGCCGATCACCGACATGCCGGCCTACCGCCAGCGCCTGTCGCAGTTCGTCTATCAGTCGGGCAGCAGCATGCAGCCGCTGTTCGCCGCCGCCAAGCGCGCGCCGAAGCGCGTCGTCTATGCCGAAGGCGAGGACGAGCGGGTCTTGCGCGCCGCGCAGGTCGTGGTCGACGAAGGGCTGGCGCGCCCGCTGCTGCTCGGCCGCCCCGAGGTGATCGCGCAGCGGCTGTCGGAGTTCGGCCTGCGCCTCGCGCTCGGCAAGGACTGCGAGGCCGTCAATCTGCTCGACCCGGCGGTCTACGGCGATGCGGCCGACGACTACTACCAGCTCAAGTGCCGCGACGGCGTGTCGCGGGCGAGTGCCCGCGTCGAGATGCGGAGCCGGGCGACATTGCTCGCCGCGATGTGGGTGCGCCAGGGCAAGGCCGACGCGATGCTGTGCGGCACCTTCGGCAGCTACGCCGATCACCTGCGCCATGTGCGCGACGTGATCGGCCTGCGCCCCGGCGCGCAGACGCTCGCCGCGATGCAGATGCTGATGCTGCCCGGGCGCCAGCTGTTCATCCTCGACACCCACGTCAACCGCGACCCGAGCGCCGAGCAGGTCGCCGAGATGACCTTGCTCGCCGCCGAGGAGGTGCGCCGCTTCGGCGTGACGCCGAGCGTCGCGCTGCTGTCGCACTCGAGCTTCGGCGGCTCGGACGCCGCCTCGGCGCGCAAGATGCGAGAAGCGCTGGTGCTGATCAAGGCGCGCGACCCGCAGCTCGAGGTCGACGGCGAGATGCGCGGCGACGCGGCGCTGTCCCGGACCGTCCTCGAGCGCGAGTTCCCCGACGCCAATCTTGCAACCGAGGCCAACGTGCTGGTGATGCCGAACGTCGATGCGGCGAACATCTCGTACAACCTGCTGCGCATCGCGGCCGGCAACGGCATCACGGTCGGCGGCATCCTGCTCGGCGCGGCGCGGCCGGTGCACATCCTGGCGGCTTCGGCGACGGTGCGCCGGATCGTCAACATGACGGCGCTCGCGGTCGTCGACGCGACCACCGCCGAGCGCGTCGCTGCCAAAGCGATCGACTGACCCGCCATGGACCCGTCCGTCGTTTCCGGCCCGCAGCGCGGCAGCCTGAAGACCGCGCGCATCCCGATCAAGGTCGAGGCCGCACCGGCGTTGCCGAAGCCGGCCTGGATCCGCGTGCGGCTCTCGCAGAGCGAGCGCTTCCGCGAGGTCAAGCACGTGCTGCGGGAGGCGCGCCTGCACACTGTCTGCGAAGAGGCCTCGTGCCCGAACATCGGCGAGTGCTTCGGCAACGGCACCGCGACGTTCATGGTGCTCGGCGACCTGTGCACGCGGCGCTGCCCGTTCTGCGACGTCGCGCATGGGCGGCCGTCGGCGCCCGATCTCGAAGAGCCTGCGCACCTGGCCGATACGGTGGCGCGCCTCGGTCTGCGCTATGTCGTGATCACCAGCGTCGACCGCGACGACCTGCGCGACGGCGGCGCCGCCCATTTCGCCGCCTGCATCCGGGCCGTGCGCCGCGCCTCGCCCGACACACGCATCGAGGTGCTGACGCCCGACTTCCGCGGCCGCGCCGAGGTCGCGCTCGACATCCTCTGCGCCGATGCGCCCGACGTGATGAACCACAACCTCGAGACGGTGCCGCGCTTGTATCGGCAGGCGCGCCCCGGCGCCGACTACGCCCATTCGCTGCGCCTGCTGCAGGCGTTTCGCGAACGCTGCCCCGAGGTGCCGACCAAGTCCGGCCTGATGCTCGGCCTCGGTGAGACCGACGCCGAGGTCCTCGACGTGCTGCGCGACCTGCGCCAGCACGGCGTCGACATGCTCACCGTCGGCCAGTACCTGCAGCCGCGGCCCGGCAACCTGCCGGTGCACCGCTACGTGGAGCCGGCGCACTTCGACGCCATCGCCGCCGAGGCGCACGCCCTGGGCTTTGCGCACGCTGCCTGCGGACCGCTGGTGCGCTCGAGCTACCACGCCGATCGGCAGGCCCACGCGGCCGGCCTCTGAACCCCGTCAACGTTTTCGAAGGAGACACAAGTGGACCACCAGCCCGTATCGAAGCCGCTCTACAAGTCGCTGTACTTCCAGGTCATCACCGCCATCGTGATCGGCGTGCTGCTCGGCCATTTCTACCCGCAGACCGGCGAGGCGATGAAGCCGCTCGGCGACGGCTTCATCAAGCTGATCAAGATGATCATCGCGCCGATCATCTTCTGCACGGTCGTCGTCGGCATCGCCGGCATGGAGGACATGAAGAAGGTCGGCAAGACCGGCGGCCTCGCGCTGCTGTACTTCGAGATCGTCAGCAGCATCGCGCTGGTCGTCGGCCTGGTCATCATCAACCTGGTCCAGCCCGGCACCGGGATGAACATCGATGCCAGCACGCTCGACACCAAGGGCATCGCGGCCTACACCGGCCCCGGCAAGATGACGAGCACGACCGACTTCCTGCTCAACGTGATCCCGAACACGGTGGTCGACGCGTTCGCGAAGGGCGAGATCCTGCAGGTCCTGCTGTTCGCGGTGATGTTCGGCTTCGCGCTGCACAAGTTCGGCGGCCGCGGCACGCTGGTGTTCGACTTCATCGAGCGCTTCTCGCACGTGCTGTTCTCGATCGTCGGCTACATCATGAAAGTGGCCCCGATCGGCGCGTTCGGCGCGATGGCCTTCACGATCGGCAAGTACGGCGTCGGCTCGCTGCTCTCGCTCGGCAAGCTGATGGGCACGTTCTACGCGACCTGCCTCTTCTTCATCTTCGTCGTGCTCGGCCTGATCGCGCGCTTCAACGGCTTCTCGATCTGGAAGTTCATCAAGTACATCAAGGAGGAGCTGCTGATCGTGCTCGGCACGTCGTCGTCCGAATCGGTGCTGCCGCGGATGATGGCCAAGATGGAGAACCTCGGTGCGAAGAAGTCGGTCGTCGGTCTGGTGATCCCGACCGGCTACTCGTTCAACCTCGACGGCACCTCGATCTACCTGACGATGGCGGCGGTCTTCATCGCGCAGGCGACCAACACGCCGATGTCGCTGACGCAGCAGCTCACGTTGCTGCTGGTGCTGCTGCTCACCTCGAAGGGCGCGGCCGGCGTCACCGGCAGCGGCTTCATCGTGCTCGCGGCGACCCTGTCGGCGGTCGGCCACGTGCCGGTGGCGGGCCTGGCTCTGATCCTCGGCATCGACCGCTTCATGTCGGAGGCGCGGGCGCTGACGAACCTGATCGGCAACGGCGTGGCGACGGTGGTCGTCGCCCGCTGGACCGGCGACCTCGATGTCGAGCGCATGCGGCGCCACCTCGACCAGGAGACCGCGATCGAGGCCGATGAGCCCGAGGAGGTGCTCGATGTCGCTCAGCCGCACATGCCGGCTGCGGCGACGCGCTGAAGCGATTCGGTCCCGATCAGGTCGAGCCGCCCATGAACGACCTCGCGTCGCGCCACCGCATCGTCATCGTCGGCGGCGGCGCCGGCGGTCTCGAGCTGGCGACGCGGCTCGGCGATACGCTGGGCAAGCGCGGCCGGGCCGACGTCACGCTGATCGACAAGAACCGGACCCATGTCTGGA
>JBDSAB010000552.1:0-6904 GCA_039922395.1 Caldimonas sp. | reverse complement strand
ACCCGCCGCCTCAGCCGACCTTGACCTCGATGCGGCGCGGACGCGCTTCCTCGGCCTTCGGGATGTGAAGCCGGAGCACGCCGTCGCGCAGCGACGCCTCGATCTTCGACGGGTCGAGCTCGCGGCTCAGCGTGAAGCTGCGCCGGTAGTGCGGGTTGCGGATCTCGCTGTGCAGCAGCTCGAGCTGTTCCGGCACCTTCACTTCGGCCGATCCTTCGATCAGCAGGTTCTCGCCGTCGACACGGACGCCGAGGCGTTCCTTGGAGACGCCGGGCATGTCGGCGATCAGCGTGATGCCGACATCGTTCTCGACGATGTCGACCGGCGGGACCAGAGCCGTGCGCTGCACTTCGGGCGCGCGGTCGACCTTGGCTACGTTCGTGGGGTTGTTCATCGCAGATTCCTCCGAAGATCAGTTGACCGCGATCTGGCGCGGCTTGGACGATTCGCGCTTGGCCACCGAGATCCGCAGGAGGCCGTCGCGCAGCGACGCGTCGACCTTCGCGGGGTCGGCGTCATCGGGCAGGCTGATGACGCGGCGGAACGCCCCGGCGAAGCGCTCCTGGGCATAGACGTTCTGCTTCTCCGCGTCGCTGGACGCGCGACTGCGCTCTCCCGCGATCACGAGCAGCCCTTTGTCCACGGTGATCTGCAGCGTCTTCGAATCGACGCCCGGTGCGAATGCCAGCACCTCGATCGAATCGGGCGAGCTGCCGACGTTGACCGCCGGGAACGTGCCGCGCGCGAGCTCGCGGATGTTGGTCGCGCTGCCGGTCTGGAAGACCTCGTCGAGACGCTGCTGGAGCCGGCTCAGCTCGGGAAAGAGATCGCCGGCGAATCGGAACGAACCGTTCATGATGTTGTTGCCTCCTGTTCGGCAGCCGAAATCAAGAGCGGGCAGCGACCCCATGCCGTGCCCGCCGCCGGACTGCTGCGAGTCCGGCAGGACATCGACCCCGCGGCATCGGGCCGCACGGTCGTCGACACCGAAGAAATATTGGCGACCGCCGATCTTTCAAGAGCCGATTTCAGCGCTGCGTGCGCGGAAGCGCCCGACACCCGTCACTGCCAGCGCCAGCTCCAGATCAGGTCGAGCGAGTTGTCCGCGCCCGACTGCGCCCGCAAGGTGAATCGTTGCGCGATGCGGTAGATCAGCTGCCAGCTTCCACTCGTCGCGTTGAGCCCGCGCGCGTAGCCGACGTACCAGCGTCGGGACAACTGCTTGCCGAGGCTGAGGATGGTCTCCTTGACCTCACCGTCGCCTTGGCTCACCGAGACGTCGTCGAGGCCGATCGCCTTCGTGATGCCGTCGCTGCCCCCGCGCTCGCCGGCGAGCAGCGCCAGTGCGGCTCGCTGCAGCAACGCGGTGTCGGCCCGACCGAGGCCTTCGCTCGCACGGCCGAGGACGAGCCAGCTGAGCTTGTCCATCTCCGAGAGCTCCGGCTCGGAGAAGAGGCGCACCCGCGGAATCAGGGCCGTTCCGGTGACCGCGACGCCGACCCGGATGTCGAGATTCGGCCGGGTCGCTTCGATGTCGAGGCGCGGGTTCTCGACCCCGCCGCTGAACGTCAGCTGCCCGCGGTCGATCGTCAGCTTCTGTCCGTAGGCAGCATAGGTGCCGTCGACCGTAGAGATGGTGCCGTTGACCGCCATCCGGTTCGCCGGCGAGGTGATGCGCAGCTCGCCGCGCAGGCCGCTGTCGAGCCCGCGGCCCTTGACGCGCAGCCGTTCGCCCATGCCGACGCGCAGGTCGAGCGCCAGCCTGCGGCCATCGCTCGGAACGGGCGGGGGCGCGGTACCGCCTTGCGACGGTGTCGCTTCGGCTGGCGCCGGTGCGTTCGCAGGCCGTCGCACGACCTTGACGTCATCGGCCAGGCTCGGCGCATCGCTCAGGCTGAAGTCGATCAGCCCTTCGTCGATCGAGAACGCCCCGTCGAGCGCCGTGGCGACCCGGTCCAGGCGAAGCTGCGCGGTGCCGCTCGCCACGATGCGCCGGTCGACCCGTCCGAGCAGCTGGAACCGGTTCGCGGTCAGCTTGACGTCGGCCTCGGGAGATTCTCCGAAGCTGGCACCGCCTTCGAGCGCGATCGTGCCGCCACCGGCTTGTGCCGTGAAACGGTCGATCTTCGCGCGCACCCCTTGCAGCGAGACCTTCATCTCGCCGTCGCTGATCGCCACGCCCTGCAGGAAGTTGCGCACGCTGAGCGCACGTCCGCTCAGGTCGCCGGTGTACTCGGGCGCGCCGAGCCGTCCGCTGAGGCTGGTGCTGAGATGCAGCGCCCCACCGAGCCGCCAGCCGGCCGGCACCCACGGCCCCCAGGTGCCGAGGTTCGCGACCTGAAGCTCGACGACGCCTTCGATCGGTGTCGCCGCGGTCGGCCACGTCGCGCCCGGTGGCGTGCGGGCGACGATCGCGCCGGCGCCGACGCCGAGCGTCGTCCCGGCAAGCGCCTGCGTGAAGTTCCAGACCCCGTCAGCGGCGGCCAGACCGAGGCGCAGGTCGGTCAGGCCGAGCGGCTGCGTGCCGTACTCGTCGGTGACCGTCAGATCGCCGGCCTTGCGCTCGATCACGATGTCGGCCTTGACCGTCGGCGCGCTCTGCACGTCGACGTGGCCGCCGATCGTCAGGTCGCCGCCCCAGCCGAAGTCGGGCTGCAGGCGGCGCAGCAGCGGCGCGATCCGCAGCGGGTCGAGCTCGGCGCGGGCATCGAGGCGCATCGGTACCCGGCTGCCGTCGCCGGCCTGCCATGCGAAGCGGCTCCAGCGCAGTCCGGCACCCAATACCTCGGCCCGGCCGGGCTGGAGCGAGACGCGCGCCGGGCCGCCGGTCCATTGGGTCTCGATGCCGATGTCGCGGGCACGCAGCCAGGTGCCGGCATCCGGCGCATTCGATCGCCATTCGATCTGCTGCACGATGCCGCGCCAGCCCGAGACACTGCTGGTCGGCGAACCGACCAGGCTGCCGCGTGCCTGCAGCAGGGCGACGCTCTTGGCCGTCTCTGCGGGCGAGGTCGTGACGAAGACAGCGGCGTTCGCGGGAGGCGGCGACGTGGCAGCGGCTGCAACCGGCCCCGCCGTGCCGGGCGTCATAGCCGTGGTGGAAGCGGGCCGAGATCCGTTGGCGGCGGACGCCGCTGCCGCAGCGACGCTGGACGGCGATGACGCCGGCGTTGGCGTGGACGTGGGCGCGGGTGCGGGTGCTGCGGCTCCCCTTGACGTTCCCGCTTCGGTGCCGCTCGCGGGCGCTGATGCACCGGACGCGGCTGGCGCTGCGCGGAGCCGGTCGGTCCACGGCGGCAAGGCGGCTTGTGACTCGACGCGGGCATCGATCGCGTGGGATTGCGCGGTGCCGTTGAGCTTGACGTCGATCGCGGCGAGGACGGTGTCGCCGAAACTGAGCCGGCGCGCATTCGCCTGCAGCTCGATCGGTGCCTGTGCCGTCGTGCCGAGCTGCCAACGCGCCTCGCCCTTCTGCAGGCTGATCCTGCCGATCCGGAAGCCGGTGCTGTCGAGCTGCCCGCGCGTCGACATCGCCGGCCAGCGCCCGTTGACGTGCGCGCTCGCAGTCAGCGCACCGCTCGGCGCGGCGGCTGAAGCCGCCGTTCCGCCGGGCTCGGCAAACAGCCGCCAGAGAGGCGCGAGTCGTGCCAGCGCGGGGGCGTTGATCGCGGCGTCCCACGCATCGCCGGCGCCTTCGCGGTCGAGGCCGACGCGGCCATCCAACTTGATGGTGTTGCCGTCGGCGCTGAAGGCGGCGTTGGCCAGCGCGGCCGCCGCGCCGTCGTTGCGCCAGCTGGCCTTGCCCTGCAGCGGCACGCCGGCGAGCACGCTTTCGCCGACGTCGATGTCGGCGCTGCCGCGCAGCGCGGCGAGCGCCTGCTGCCACGGCAGGGCGCCGATCGTCGCCGGCACGCGCAGGTCGAATCGACTGCCGGCGTTCAGGCGGTGCGGGCCCTTGCGCCAGGTCGAGCCGTCCGGACCCGGCCACCACGCGGCCGGGTCGAACTGATCGAGGTTCAGACGGCCTTGCAGATGCCACGGTGCCTCGGCGCTGTCGCGCGTCGCCGTGCCATCCATCGCAGCAACGGCGCCGGCCGCACGCGCCTCGGCACTTCGGATCTCGATCCGCTGTGCAGCCACGCTGCCGTCCAGCTTCAGCTCGACAGCGCGCGCCGGGCCGCGGTCGGCGAGGCGCCCCTGCAGCGCGGCGACGATGTCGATCGGCGGTGCGCTCGCGCTGCCGCTCGGGACCGATGACTTCAGGTCCACCTTCCCCCCGAGGGTCATCGGCGGCGCGCGCGTGTCGAGCAGGGAGGGGCGGACGTCCGTCAGGGTCAGCTCGGCGCTCCAGCGCTCGCCATTCCAGCCGCCCTTGCCGACGACCTGGCCGGCAGCGCGCTCCGGCGTGCCGAGCGCCGCCGTGAAGGCCTGGACCTCGAGCGCACGCAGGTCGTTGGGCTTTGCGCGCAGATCGAGTGTGAGCTTGTGCAGCGGAAGCCGGCCCGCGTCCCAGCGTCCCGGTGCGCCGTTGCTGAGCTCGGCCGTGAGCACGCCGGGCTGGTCGGTGCCGCGCGTGCGCGCGAGCGCGCTGCCGCTGAAGGCGGTCGCCGGCAGGTTCGGGTGGAATGCCGACAGGTCGAGCGACTTGGCGGTGAGCTCGAGGTCACCGAGCGGCCAGGCATCGAACGGCCGCACGGTGGCGCGCGCGTCGAGCGCCTGGACTGGCCGGTCGGCGACCGCGGTCGCGCGCACGGTCGCCTGGACCAGCGGCGCCGCCAGCGGGCCGGCCGCATTCACGGTCGCGCTCCAGCCCGCGCTGTTCTCGCCGGCGTTCTGGATCGCGTCGACATGCGCCTCGAGCTGCAGCGGCGATTCCGTCGCGATCTGTCCCGACGCGCTGACGCGCATCCGGCCCCACGACAGCGTCGCCTTGTCGAAGCGGTGCACCGAGCCGCGTTCGGCACCGAGGTTCAGCGCCCCCTGCAGGTCGAACAGCGGCGTCGCATCGGCAGCACCGATCCGAAGCTCGCCGATGCTGAGCGCCGCGATCGCGATCTCGACCGGAATGCGCAGGTCGTCGGGCGGCTTGGGGGGCCCGGCTGCCGCGCTCGGCTCGCCTTGCCACAGCACCTGCCCGGCACGCAGGCGGTCGATGGCGATCCGCAGGTTCCAACCCGGCTTCAGGTGCTCGACGCGCAGCCCGCGCCAGCCAAAGTCGTCGATGCGCAGCGTGCCGGTCGTCGGCACGTTCAGCTCGACCTGGCTGGCGCTGAATTCGCCCAGCAAGGCGCCTTTCGGCGCGGTGACCTTGAGACCCGGTACCCGCGCGAGCAGCCAGGCAGTCGCTTCGGCGCTGTGTGCGGCCCACCAGACGGTGCCGACCACTGCGGCAACGAGGAGGCAGACGACGCCGACGATGCCGGCCAGCCAGCGCCATGCGCGATGCCGGCGTGGCGAGGGCGCGGCAGGCCCTGGCGCAGGTGGGCTCGGCGGAGCGGTCTCGGTCATCCGTCGGCTCCGATCGATCGCTCAGAACGCGATGCCGACGCTCAGGTGCAGGCGGACCCGGCGCTCTTCCTGGCCGTAGGCCAGGTCGACGCGCAGCGGGCCGACGGGACTGCGCCAGCGCAGGCCGAGGCCGTAGCCGAGCACCGGATCGAGGTCGACCCAGCGGTCGGCCGCGCTGCCGGCGTCGACGAAGGCGGCCCACCAGACCGACGGCAGCCGATCCGAGATCGGATGCGCCACTTCGGCGCTCGCCGTCATCAGAACGCGGCCGCTCGCGACCGCGCCGTTGATGTGGGGGCCGAGGGTGCGGTAGCCGTAGCCGCGCACCGAGTCGTCGCCGCCGGCACGGAACAGCAGCGGGTCCGGCACGCCGATCCGGCTCTTCGCGATGACCTCGCCGACCTCGCCGCGAAACGTGCCGTACCACGACGAGCCGAGCGGCTTGTACCAGGTCAGCCGAGCGTACGCGCGGCCGAACGGCCCTTTGCTGTCGGTCGTGGTGCCGGGGCCGGGCAGGTACTCGCGACCCGATCCGTAGCCGAGGGCGCCTTGGGCCTTGAGCGTGAATCCGGTCGTCGGCAACAGCACGTTGTCGACATCGCGCAGCACCCACTGGTAGTTCCCCGTGACGGCGTCGCTGCTGGTCGAGAGCAGCGAACTGTCGACGCGTGCGTGCACTGCCTCGCCGTAGTAGAGGCGCTCGATGCGGCCGGTGTCCTGCGCCCGTCCGAGGCGCACCGTCCACGAGGTGCGCAGCTCCTCGGCCGAGCGCAGGCGTTCGCCGTTCGCAGCGACCAGGTTGCGGTAGTAGCCGTCGAGCGGATACGAAGTGAACTCGGTGCCGAACGACTTCAGCTCCGGGCCGAACTCGAACTTGTTGTGCGCGATCCAGCGCGTCCCGAAGACGCGGCGGTGGTAGTGCTCGAGCGTGATCCGCGGGCCGGTGTTCGCGCTGTAGCCGAGGCCGAGCGTCGCCTGCTGCAACGTCAGCTCCGTGACTTTGACGGTGACCGGTGCCGCGCCGGCGTTGGCGGGATCGGGATCGACCTCGACCGTGGCGCCCCCGAACAGGCCGGACTTGACGAGGCGTTCCTGGTAGTCGAGCAGCAGCTTCTCGCGGTACGGCGTGCCGGGTGCGAATGTGGCGAGTCGGCGCACCGCGTCGGCGTCGTAGCGCTCGATGCCTTCGACGGTGATGGCGCCGAGGCGGAACAGCGGCCCGCTGTCGATGACGAGATCGAGGATCGCGCTGTCGGCCTGCGCGTCGACCTGGGCGGCAGTGCGCTGCCACGTCGCCGCCGGATAGCCCTCGGCGCGCATCTGCGCCAGGGTCGCGTTCTTCGCCTCGTTCCAGGTCGCCTGCCGGAACGGCTGACCGGGCTTGAGCGGCCAGAAG
>JBDSAB010000551.1:0-3197 GCA_039922395.1 Caldimonas sp. | reverse complement strand
GGATGCTGACGAGCGTCGCGGCATCGAACTGATCTGCTGTCCCGACCGCCAGGAGGTCCCCGATGCTGAAGCTCAGACCCAATTGCGAGTGCTGCGACCGCGACCTGCCGCCCGAGTCGATCGAGGCCCGCATCTGCACGTATGAATGCACGTTCTGCGCCGACTGCGTCGAGACGCGCCTGCGCGGCGTCTGCCCGAACTGCGGCGGCGAGTTCGTGCGCCGGCCGCGGCGCCCGGCCGCGATGCTGCGCAAGCACCCGGCCTCGACCGAGCGGGTGCTGAAGCCGGAGGGTTGCGCCGCAGCGGCATGACCTGTGCGCCGGACGCGCGCCCCCGCGTCCGGTGTCTTTCCAACGAGGGCCATGTCGAGGACAACCATGCCGAAAAACCTCACGCGGCGCGACGCGCTGCTGCTCGCCGCAGGACTCTGCGGTCCGATCGTCCGGGTGTTCGCGCAGGCCGCGCCGCCGTTGCGGGTCGCGTTCGTCTACGTCAGCCCGATCGGCGACGTCGGCTGGAGCCACCAGCACGACCTCGGCCGGCGCGAGATGGAGCGGACGCTCGGCGACAAGGTGCGCACGACCGCGGTCGAATCGGTCGCCGAAGGCGCCGATTCGGAGCGCGTGATCCGCGACCTTGCGCGCGAGGGCCACGGCCTGATCTTCGCGACCAGCTTCGGCTACCTCGAGCCGACCCTGCGCGTTGCCGCCGAGTTTCCGGCGGTCCGCTTCGAACATGCGGGCGGCTACAAGACCGCGCCGAACGTCAACACCTACAACGCGCGGTACTACGAAGGCCGCTACCTGGCCGGCATGCTCGCGGCAGCGGCCAGCCGCTCGGGGATCGCCGGTTACGTCGCGGGCTTTCCCGTGCCCGAGGTCGTGCAAGGCATCAACGCGTTCGCGCTCGGCATGCGCGCGGTCGAGCCGAAGGCGGTGGTCCGCGTCCTCTGGCTCAACACCTGGTTCGACCCGGCGCGCGAGGCCGAGGCGGCGCTCGCGCTCGTCAACCAGGGCGCCGACGTGCTGACGAACCACAGCGCCTCGGCGGCGGTCGCCGAAGCGGCGCAGAAGCAGTTCGCCGCGAAGGGCGTGCGCTTCGTCGGCTACCAGAGCGACATGCGGGCGCATGCGCCGGACGCACAGCTCGCCGCAGTCACGCACCACTGGGGGCGCTACTACAGCGGCGTTGCGCGCGCGGTGCTCGAAGGGCGCTGGACGCCGCAGCCGGTGTGGGGCGGCCTGCGCGAGGGCATGGTCGCGTTGGAAGCGATCGATCCGAAGCTGCCGTCTGCCGTGCGCGGGGCGGTCGAAGCGCGCCGTCAGGCGATCGCCGACGGGCGCTTCAAGCCGTTTGCGGCACCGCTGTTCGACAACCGCGGCCGCCAGCGGCTCGCGGCCGGTGTGCTCGACGATGCAGCGATCCAGCGGATGGACTGGCTCGTCGACGGGGTTGTCGGCACGCTGCCGGGCTCGTAGCCAGCGGACGATCAGGCCGGCGTCGGCTCGGCCTGCAAGGCCGCTGCCAGCCGCAGCGCAGAGGCGCCGAACGCATACGCGTCCATGCCGAGGCTGCCAAGCGTGACGCTGTCGTGCAGGCGCACCGGCGCGTTGTCGCGTCCGCCGGCCCCGGCCGCGACGTACCACGGCAGCAGGTGCTCGTCGGTCGGGTGCATGTCCACTGCGTGCGGCGCCTGGCGGCGATAGGCGAACAACGCGTCCCAGTCGCGTGCCGCGCTGCGGGCCTGCATCCAGCCGCGAAAGGCCGCGCTCTCCGGGATCTCCGGCTGGTCGGTCGGCGCGCGCAACCCGTTCGAGAAGATGCGCCGCAGGTTGTGCGTGATGCTGCCGCTGCCGAGCACCAGCACGCCTTCGGCGGCGAGCGGTGCCAGCGCCGCGCCGAGGCGGAATTGATCGGCCGGACTCTGGTCGGGCACGAAGGCGAGCGGCAGGATCGGGATGTCGGCGTCGGGGTAGATGAAGCGCAGGGCGGTCCATGCGCCGTGGTCGAGGCCACCTTCGCCGATCGTCTGCATCGCGATGCCGGCGGCACCGAGCAGCGCAGCGACGCGCGGCGCAAGCGCCGGCGCGCCAGGCGCGTCGTAGCGCAGCGTCTTCAGCTTCGGGTCGAAGCCCCCGAAGTCGTAGATCGCCTCGTGGCGCGCGGCGGCGAGCAGCACCGGCCTGCGCGCCGCGGTGTGCGCGGAGACCGAGATGATCGCGCGCGGGCGTCCGAACGTCGCATCGATCTGCGGGCCGAGACGCCGCATGAAGGCGCCGGCCTCACCCGGCTCGAGCGCGATCATCGGCGAGCCGTGCGAGACGAAGAGGGAGGGCAGGGCGGTGGTCATGGAGTCATTAAAGCACCGGGCGTCGGCTGCGCCGTTCGGCCTGTTTGCACGCATCGTTCGGACCGGCTGTCGCCGCATCCGAACCGGCTTGGGGCTGGTCGCTTCCACGAGGCAAGTCCCCGGACTCGAGGCCATCCGCCGAACTCGTGTACCTTCAGCCGATGAACACGGCTGCTTCACCCGCTACATCCATAGCCCCGTCGGTCTGGCGACTCGCCGCACGCCAGATGGCGCGCGACTTCCGCGCCGGCGAGTTGCGGCTGCTGGTCGTCGCGGTGATGCTCGCGGTGGCGGCGCTCGCCGCGGTCGGCTTCTTCGCCGATCGCATCAACGCCGGGCTGGCGCGCGATGCCCGCCAGATCCTCGGCGGCGACGCGATCGTCGCCAGCGACCAGCCCGCTCCAGCAGTCTTCGCCGAACGCGCGCGCGACCTCGGCCTGACGACGGCAACGACCGCGGTGTTCCCGAGCATGGGCCGCGCGCCGGACGGCAAGGGCGGTGCGTCGCGCCTCGTCACGGTCAAGGCGGTCAGCGCCGGCTACCCGCTGCGCGGGCAGCTGCGCATCAACGCCGGCCCCGGCACGCCCGATGTCTCGTTCGCCGGCGCGCCGGAACCGGGCACCGCATGGGTCGATCCGGCGCTGCTCGACGCCCTCACGCTGCAGGTCGGCGATGCGTTGCTGCTCGGTGACTCGAGCCTGCGCATCGCGAAGACGATCGTCATCGAGCCGGACCGCGGAGCCGGCTTCCTGAGTTTTGCGCCGCGCGTGCTGATGAACGAGGCCGACCTCGCCGCGACCGGCCTGATCCAGCCGGCGAGCCGCGTCACCTACCGGCTCGCGGTCGC
>JBDSAB010000550.1:0-3802 GCA_039922395.1 Caldimonas sp. | reverse complement strand
TTCCCCGCTGGCGCAGCGAACCGTGATGCTGCGCCAGAGCCAGCGCTTCGGCGGTGCGATCGCCGCGCTGGCCCAGGCGGTCAACGCGGGCGATGCGACATCGGCGAAGGATCTGCTCTCGGAAGATCGCGCTGCGCCGGTCTGCTGGATGCCGTCTGCCACGCCCGCGGCCATCGTCGACCTAGCGGCGGCCGGCCGGAGCGGCGCGCCGGGTGGCTATCGCAGCTATCTCGCCGCGATCGGGAATCGGCCTTCCACCGCCAGCGCCGAAGCCATCGATGGATGGGCTCGGCGGGTCCTGTCGGAGCTGGATCGGTTCCGCGTCCTGTGCGCGGTGCGCGAGAGCGACTGGGGCGTCGCCGGGCTGAACCGCGCAATCGAGAAGCGGCTGGGCGAAGAAGGCCTGCTCTTGGGCGGCGCCGAGTGGTACGAAGGGCGACCGGTGATCGTGACGCGCAACGATCGCGCGCTCGGCGTCTACAACGGCGACATCGGCATCGCCCTCAAGCCGACACCGGACGCCTCGATTCTTCGCGCCTACTTCGTCGATGGAGACGCGGTTCGCTCGGTCGCGGTGAGCCGCCTGGCCGACGTCGAGACGGCCTTCGCCTTGACGGTGCACAAGTCCCAGGGCTCGGAGTTCGAGCACACCGTGCTCGTGCTGCCGGCCGAACCGGGCATCGTGAGCAGCCGCGAACTGATCTACACCGGCATCACGCGGGCACGATCGGCACTGACGCTGGTGTCGAAGAGCGCATCAGCGCTGTCGGACGGAATTGCGCAGACCGCAACGCGATCGAGCGGGTTGTACGGGTTCCTGCAGGAAATGAGCACGCCATAAGCGGCGCGTAAAGCTTCCTCGTAGGGCCACCACATGAGCGTGATCCCCGCATTCCAAGTGGAGGCGAGTAGCCACGCAGGTTACTGCAGGCTTGGGCGGCCTTCCTGGACAGCTACGGCGGGTGTTCGCCAGTTGTTCGCGTGCGCGCGCCAAAGACTCGACGACTCAGTTCGGTGCCAGCAGCCCGGCCTCTGTGAGGAAGCGCTTCGCCTCGCTTCGCATCCCGGTCGAGATGCTTTCCCAAGTGCGTGCCGGGAAGTCATCTGGCAGATGGCCCTCCAGCTTGGCGAGTGCGCCATCGACGCTCGCGACAAGCTCGATCATCGCCGACCACACGGTGTCCCCGCCGTGCCTGGCGGCCAGCCGTTGCCAATGTCGCGCCTCAATCGTATTGAGTTGGTAGTGCGCGTTCTTTGAGCGGACGGCCATGGCCAGGCTTGCTTGGCGTTGCTTGAACTGATTGGCTCCGTCTCCGAAGTAGGGCCACATCGACAGGATGTCGTATAGCGGCGTCATCCGATAGGCGTCGCCTCGATCCAGATGGATGGAGAAGTTTTTCGCGTGACCGTCGGTGGCCGCCATCAGAGCAAACGCAAGCTGTGTGAGTAGGAACAGCCTCGTGTCGTCTCGATCTGCGCTACCTCGCAGCAATTGCAGGCATTTCTCCATGCCGGGCCCGCCGCGATGCTCGTATTTTTGTTCCGGCCCGAGGCCAAGGGCTTGACAGAAGTCCTCCTGGGGCAGTCGGGCGATCCATGTCTCGCCGTCCATCCATTCGCGGTCGAAGCGCTCGACGATCAGCACGGTCTGGCCGCCAAACGTCGCCATTGAGGTGGGAGCGACGGGAAGCCCGAGCGCCGCGACGATCTGCGCGCAAAGCCATTCGTTTTGGACCGAGTTCGACGCATCGACGCGTTTGGACCCGCCGATGAGCCCGAGTGGAAGCTTGATGATGTGCGTCGTGGGCGTTGCGCCATGAGGCCGACACCATTTGCCCTTCCAATGGGTCAGCGCGGTCTTCTCCTGGGCACCGGCAATGGAGATCCGAAAGAGATCGTCGTCGTCGATCGACTCGGGTTCGGTGTCCGACGGAACTGCTTCCAGCAGTTCGACGATCTGCCGTTCGGACAAGGGTTCGCAGTTGATTCGGTTCCAACCCTCGGGGCGGGCACCATCGGGTAGAAGTTGCACTGCACCGACGCAATCTCGACCGATGGCCGCCAGCAAGTCAAAGATCTCGTCGGATTTGAGTCCAAAGCGCCGGCGCAGTCGTGAGCGAATCTTGTCGTTGTCCGGCAGAAGGTTGTCGAAATAGTTCCTGACCTCCTGGCCCTTGATCTCCAGTGAGCCACTGATGGGCAAGGAGAGTGAGAGCGATCGCCTGCGTGGTGACTCTAGCCAGGAGGGCTCGTAGCGAAATGCGTGAGAGTTTCGGTCCACGAGCCAGGTCCCGACCAACTCACCGTTCATCCAAGCCTTGAGCGACTCGGTCACCACGATCCCTTCTTCGGGCGGACAACGAAGTTCCGCCTTGAGGTGGGCTGCACGTCCACGTCGGGATTCGGGGCACGCAGTTTGTTCCGGATCGCGGTAGTCGAGGGCAGCGAGTTCTTTCCGGCAACGCTCTTCTTCAATTCCGACGTTGCAGACGGGCTGGCTTGACGGTCGGGTGTTGCGGGTGTGACGAGCACGCCAGATACGCGTCCGTTTGCCCCATTTCCCAGGGTAGTCGCTGTCCCTTTCTTGCTTGGCGCGAGCACGCGATGTTTCGATGGAGCCACGAACTTGCCTTGGGCCTTTCCAGCCGCGGTTTTTTGCTGTGGCTTGGCGGTCACCGGCGTCGGGGCATTGACCCCAGGCTCGCTAGTTGCGGTTGGAGCCAGTGTTCGCTCGTGCAGGGCCAGTGAGACTCCAAGTACAGACAGCAACTTCATCAACTGCTCGAAGTTGACTAGGCCCGGGTTTGCCTCGATCTCTGCGATCCGGGCCTGGCTTACTCCAACGAGGGCACCGAGTTGGGTCTGGGTTAGGCCGCGCCTCTTTCTCAGCGCCCGGAGGTGCTGGCGAAGTTGATCAGGAAAGCGCACAGGGAAGGGGTCAGTCATGAAGCAATTTTATAGGTCCAAGCTTGTAAAACCAATAAATAAGCCGTGGCAAGTTTCGTACTCTTATCGTCTTTGGCTAGTATTGTGAATATATAGCCCAACGCTTATGTCACCGGCTCACCCGTTCACCAAGACGGCCACGCACTACAGACGCTGCCCCGGGGCTCTGATTCGCCCACTCTTCAACGCGGTGCTCGACGAGTTGCACCGCGCTCCCAAGCCGGTTCTCGTCGTGCTCGAAGACGCGCACTCGGCCGACGACGCGACGCTGGACCTCATCAAGTTCCTCGGTCGTCGCATCGAACGCACGCACGCCCCGCTGGTGATCAGCTTTCGCGACGACGAGGTCTCGGCGACGCATCCGCTGCGCCGCGTGATCGGCGAGCTGCCGGCTTCCGCGCTGACGCGCATCGACTTGCCGCGTCTGTCGCTGGCCGGTGTCGACACGCTGGCGCGGCGCGCGCTCCGGAACCCCGGCGGGCTGTTCGCCGCGACCCAGGGCAACCTGTTCTTCGTAACCGAGCTGCTGCGTCATCGGCTCGACGAAGTCCCGCGCACGGTGCAGGACCTGGTGCTCGCACGCTTCGCCCGTCTCGACAAGGCGGCGCAGGCGATCGTGCGCCTCGCCTCCGTCGTGCCGGGCCGCCTCGAGCGCTGGCTGCTCGACGCGCTGTTCGCGCCGGAGCTGCCCGCACTCGAAGCCTGCTTCGAGTCGGGCTTGCTGCTCGCCGATGCGACGGGTCGCCGATCGCTATGGCCTGCCGGTCGGCCGGATCACCGAGATGAACGTGCTCGACCCGTACTTCTACCAGCCGTGAGGTGGGCCCAGGCGCGAGCACTGCACCCGGCAAGCCGT
>JBDSAB010000549.1:0-11618 GCA_039922395.1 Caldimonas sp. | reverse complement strand
CCTGAACATCTCGAGCCGCCTCCGGCTCGTCTCGCAACACAAAAAAAGCCGGCGGTCGCCGGCTTTTCCATTCTTGATGTGCTCGGTCAGCTCTTGCCGTAGCGCGCCTTCGCCGTGGCCAGGCATTGCGACTTGCTGTCGCCGGACAGTGCGTCGCACTTCTCCTTGGCGAGGTCGTAGGACGCATTCCGCTTGTCGTCGGCAGCGTCCTTGCGGACTTCGGCGACCTTCTTGTTCGCCTTCGCGTCGGCGGTCGCCTTCGTGTGGTTGGCCTTGGCCTCCTTCACGCAGACATCCTTGTCGTTGCCCGACCGGTCGTCGCAGCGCTCCTTGGCGACCTCGTAGGCGGCATCGGCCTTCGCCGTCGCGAGCTTCGCCGAGTCCTTCGGGTCGCCGGTGCGATTGAATTCGAGCTCGGCGCGGGCCACCTTCTCCTTGCCCTTCGCTTCCTCGCGACAGACGTCCTTCGCGTTGTCCTTGAGCTTGTCGCAGCTGTCTTTCTGCGCCTTGTACTCGGCCTCGATGCGGTCCTTCGCGGCCTTGTAGTCGTCGTTGCTCATGTTGGCAGCGTGCAGCACGGAGGCGCCGGTCAGCGCACTGCAAATCAAAGCAGCCTGGAGCGTGGTCTTGATGCGGAATGGCATGGTGTCTCCTTCGAGGTTTGGACGCTGCCACTATCCGGACCCCGCGCGCTGCGGAAAAGCGGACCCGAGCCAAGTCGACCGTAGGGTCGCTCCTACGGTCGCTTCTTCGGCGCTGGTTTCTGGCCCGGAGGCACCTTCGCAACGTTGCCACGCGCGGCCAAGTCGGCGCATTGCGCGGAAGCCCGCTTCGCCTCGTCCTGCGCGCCCGGATCGACGAACGGGATCACCGCCGCGAGCGGCGTGATCAGCGAGAGCAGTGCGGCCGCACCGACCTTTGCGCCGATCGAGCCCATCTCGACCGAGACGCTGGGATTCGAGAAGGTGCCCTTCACATGAATCGGCGTGCGCACGGTGAGCGGGCTGAAGTCCTTCGGCGAGACCACGGCGCGAAGGTCCATCCCCTCGTTCTGCAGCGACACCGAGCCGTCGATCCAGACCGTCGAATCGCTCGTGTCGATCACGAAGATGCGCGGCTTGGCGACGCCGTTCGCCACCGCCAGATCGGCGACGTTGCACTGAATCTTCAAGGCTTCGTCGCCCTTGACGATCATGCCGAGTGCCTGCGCGATGTCGATGCCCGCCACTTCGAGGGCCAGGTGCGAGATGCTGCCGTTGCGCAGATGGAAGCGGATGCCGCCGTCGAGGCTGCCGAGAATCTCGGCGGTCGAGCGGCCGCTGCCGGTCACCTTGACCTGGCCGTCGAGCTGTCCCGTCACATAGGGCGGTGCGTTGCCCGAGCGAGCCTGGTGCAGCCAGCGCTCGAGGCGCACGCCGATCAGATCGAGGTCGGCCTTCCAGATGGCCTTCGGCTGGCGCCCATCGAGGCTGATTGCGCCGGCGAGTCGACCTTGTGCGGTGCGGGCGTCGAAGTCGCTCAGGGTCAGCACGCCGCCGGACAGGCGCAGGTGCGTGCGCAGCGGCTCGAGCGGCTCGAGCAGCGCGGTGCCGAGATCGAGGTAGGCGATATCGATCAGCACATTGGCTTCCATCGCGCGCAACGACGGCAGGTCGAAGCGGCGGTCGGGCAGCACCCGTCCGCTGCCCTTGGCGGCGGCGGACGCGGCTTCGGCCCGCTCGGCGGCGGCGGTGGATCGAGGCGTCGTGCCGACGGCCGGGCCGAGATCCTTCAACAGCAGGCGCGTGCCGGTCAGGCGTCCTTCGAGGAGCGGCACGGTTCGGCCGCGGTCGAAGGTGAACGCACCGGCGAGCCTGCTCTGGCCGATCGTCGCGCGGTTCACCGCTGCCTTCCACAGGTCGCCCTCCTTCGTCAGATAGCCGTCGGTCTTGAAGGCGCCGGTGGTCGGCAAGGTCAGGCCGAGCGGATCGCCGACCGCGGCCAGCGACGGCCCCTCCACGCTGAAGCCGCCACGCAGGCCGGTCAGGTGCACCGGGTCGGCCGCAGTGCCGCGAAAGGTCACGGTCGCGCGGCCGATGGTGGCGTCGAGGCGCACCGGCTGGACCACGCCGGACCCGTCGGACGCGGCGAGCGCCGTCAAGCTCGACGTCGCCAGCTCGACTTTCAACGGCAGCTTGCGGTAGCTGCCCTTCGCGCTGAACTGCAGACCCGACGGTCGTGAGGCCGCGTCGGCAGGCGCTGCCGCCGTGACGGCGGACGAGGATGGCGCGGCGGAGCTCGCCGCGGCCGACGCACCGCTGCCGGATCCGGCGGTGCCGCTCTCGGTCAACGAGAAACGGGCATCGAGGTCGGCGGCCAGGATCGCGTCCTTGAACACCATCGAACCATCGACCACGCGCAACTCGCCGAACGACGGAATGCGAACCGCCTTGCCTTCGTCCTGCGGCTTCGGCTTGCCGAACTGCCAGGACGCGCGGCCGTCTTCCTCGCGCTCGAGCTGCACGTCGAGCGCGTCGGCGCGCAGTTCCCGGATGTGGAGGATGCCGCCGCGGTAGGCCTTCAGCAGGTCGCCGTAGCCGAGCTTGAGCCGGGCGTTCTTGGCCAGGATCATGTGCGGCCTCTTGCTCCAGTCGGGCGCGCCGATCTCGATCCGGCCGGCCGACACGCGCACGCTGCCGATCAGGCCGATGCGAACGCCCGGCCCGCCGTCATTGCCGAAGGCGACTGGGCGTTCGAGCGCGCTGGTCAGCCAGCGCTGCGCGGGTGCGACGAGGAACGGCCACCCTGCGGCCTCGCACAGGCCGACGATCAAGACCAGTGCAACGGCCACGGCGCCGGCGACCCAGGGCCAGCGCATGCCCCTGATGTTCAAGCCCATGTGGATTCATCGCGTGATTGCAGAGGCGCAGTCTCCGGCTCGTCTGGCACCCAGGCCATCGGCCGCAACCCTTCGCCCGCGTGAGTCCGGTCCTACAGCGCCGGCACGCGACTGGGCGACATATGCGTCCGTCACGACCTTGACGCGCGCCCCAGGACTTCGGGATTGAGTGCGGTCGGCGGCGCGCCGCGGCCCGAGCCGCTGCCTAGCGTCGCGATCAGGTTGTCGACCGCGAGGTTCGCCATCGCGCGCCGGGTCGGCAGGCTGGCGCTGCCGATGTGCGGCGTCAGCACGGCGTTGGGCACGTCGAGCAGACCGGGATGGACCTGCGGCTCACCCTCGAATACGTCGAGGCCGGCGGCGCCGATGCGCTTGTCGCGCAACGCCTCGGCGAGCGCCTTGTCGTCGACCAGGCCGCCGCGCGCGATGTTGGTCAGCGTCGCAGTCGGCTTCATCATCGACAGCTCGGCCGCGCCGATCAGGTGATGCGACGCCGCGCTGTACGGCACGACGATCACGATGTGGTCGGACTCGCGCAGCAGCCTCTCTTTCGAGACATAGCGCGCACCGAGCTCGGCCTCGACCGCGGGGTCGAGGCGCGAGCGGTTGTGGTAGACGACCGGCATCGAGAAGCCGAGCGCGCCGCGCCGCGCAATCGCCTGGCCGATGCGACCCATGCCGAGGATGCCGAGGGTCGCACCATGGACGTCGCTCCCGGCGAACATGTCGACTGCCCAGCGCTTCCATTCGCCACGCCGCAGGAACCGTTCGCTCTCGCCGACGCGGCGCGCCGCCGCCATCATCAGTGCGAAGCCGAGGTCGGCGGTGGTCTCGGTCAGCACGCCCGGCGCGTTGCTGGCGAGCACGCCGCGCGCGGTGCAGGCGGGGACGTCGATGTTGTTGTAGCCGACCGCCATGCTGCAGACCGCCTTCAGATCGGGACAGGCGGCGAGCAGCTCGGCGTCGATCGGCTCGGAGCTCGTGACGAACACGCCGGCCTTCCCTTGCAGCCGGCGGATCAATTCGGCCCGCGGCCAGGATTCGTCGGCATCGTTGGTCTCGACCTCGAAATGCTCGCGCAGGCGCGCCACGACTTCCGGGAACATCCTTCGACAAACCAGCACGTGGGGCTTCATCGCTTCACCTTGCATTCATTGAACCGAAATGGCGATCTCGAAGATTGCCTCATCGCGATGCCGACGCCGCCGCGGCCGATGCGACGACGGCAGCCTCTGCAGCACCGCGCTTGTGCGGCGGGTCCGGATGCCAGCCTAGCGCGAGCAGCAGGCAGGCATAGCCGATGACATAACCCACGGCGACGTGCCAGCCGCCCTTCAGCCAGGCGCCGACCGAGCGCGCCTGCGGGAGCATGCTCGACAGCGCGACGCCGGCCGACGAGCCGAACCAGATCATCGAGCCGCCGAAGCCGACCGCATAGGCCAGGAACCCCCAGTCGTATCCGCCCTGGTGCAGCGCCAGCGCCGTCAGCGGAATGTTGTCGAAGACGGCCGAGACGAAGCCGATGCCGAGCGCGGTCTGCCACGACGGCGCCGGCAACGCTTCGACCGGCATCATCGATGCGCACAGCACGAGCGAAAGCAGGAAGATGCTGCCGCGCGTCGCTGACGGCAACAGGCTCCAGTCGGGGCGCCGGATCGCCATCGTTGCGACAATTGCGATCCAGACCGCGAGACCGATGACCGGCACCCGGTTCAGCACCTCGGGATGGCGCAGGTTGAAGTACACATTGGCGGCGACGGCCGCGACGAGGATGATCGCGACGACCACGAGCCGCCCGCTGTCGACGCGCACTCCGGCCGGCGCCTCCTTCGAGATCGGCTGGAAGGCATGCTGCTGGCGCGCCGCGACGACGCCGAAGAAGAGCAGCGCCGGCACCGCGGCGATATAAGCCTCGAGCACCTGAGCCGGCGAGACGCCGGCGATCCACATCATCGTCGTCGTCGTGTCGCCGACCACGCTGCCGGCACCGCCCGCGTTCGATGCCGCAACGATTGCGGCGAGGAAGCCGATGTGCAGTCGCCCCTTGTAGAGCACGGTCGCCATCGTGCCGCCGATCATCGCCGCCGCGATGTTGTCGAGGAAGCTCGACAGTACGAAGACCAGGATCAGCATCACGAAGCCGCCTTTCCAGTCGTCGGGCAGGAAGCGCGGCAGGATCGCCGGCACGTTGCTTTCTTCGAAGTGCTTCGACAGCATCGCAAAGCCGAGCAGCAGGCCGAACAGGTTCGCGATCGTCACCCATTCGTGGCCGAGCAGCGCGATCAGGCCGGGCACGCCGGCGACGCCGTGAAACGGCGAGAACAGCAGCTTGTAGAGCGTGATGACCGCGAGCCCGATCAGCGCGACCCGCAACGTGTGGTGGTGAAACAGCGCGACGCCCGCCAGCACGGCGGCGAAGAGCACGAAGTCGAACGGGATGCCGGCGATCGAGGGCAGCGATGCGGTCATGTCGGCAGCTCCGGGGTTGAGCGATCAATCGAGGAATGGTGCAACGCCGGCGATCGGCGCGCGCTCGGTGACGGGGACACCTTCTTCCGCCTGCTGCTCGGCGGGATTCGGAATGAAGCGAAGAATGGGGTTGACGAAAGTGAAGCGCGAGCGGTCATGGGCGCGCATTGTTCCATTGCCGCCAGCTGGCCCACGCTGCCTCGATCGTCGCCTGCTGGACCTCGACCGTCTTCTCGATCACCCGGCCGTAGCCGCCGGCCATCGACACGACGACCGGAATGCGCCGCGCGCGCGCCTGGTCGAACACGCGCCGGTCGCGCTCGGCGAGTCCGGCGGTGGTGAGCTTGAGCCGGCCGAGCCGGTCGTCCTCGTGTGGGTCGGCACCCGCCAGATAGAAGATCAGACCGGGCGGCGCATCGCCGTGGCGACGCCACATCTCATCCAGCGCGGCGTCGAGCGCCGCGAGGTACTCATCGTCGCGACAGCCGTCCGGCAGCGCGACGTCGAGGTCGCTCGCCTCCTTGCGGAATGGGAAGTTGCTGGCACCGTGCAGCGACAGGGTGAACACGGTCTCGTCATCGCGAAAGATCGATGCGGTGCCGTTGCCCTGGTGCACGTCGAGATCGATCACCGCGATGCGCAGGAGCGCACCGCGCGAGGCCGCACTGCGGCGATGCCATTCGGCCTGCATCAGGCGCGCCGCGACCGCGGTGTCGTTGAAGACGCAGAAGCCGCTGCCCTTGTCGGCACTCGCATGGTGGGTCCCACCGGCCAGGGTGGCGGCGACGCCGTCGGTCAGCGCAGCGCGGGCCGCGGCGATCGTCGCACCGACGGACCGGCGCGCGCGCTCGACCATTTCCACGCTCCACGGAAAGCCGATTTCGCGCTGCTGCGCCGCCGGCAATACGCCGTCGACGACAGCGCTCACATAACCCGGGGTGTGGGCGAGCGCGAGTTCGCCGTCGCTGGCCGCCGGAGCCTCGATCAGCTCGAGGCCGGGGTGGCCCTCAAGGCGCTCGCGCAGCAACCGGTACTTGCTGACCGGAAATCGATGGCCCGGCGGCAAGGTCAGCCGGTGACGATCGAACACGTACGCGCGCATGGAGCGGCGGATTGTGCCGTGCGTCGCTCGCTGTTCCAGGGGACTCGCGAACCGCCCTCTAGGCAGGCCGCACTAAAGTGCTGCACCGCAGCAAAAAGTACTTGCAATGCGCGGGACAGCCTCTACAATTCGTTCATGTTGCAGTGCACCAATCACTGCGTCATTCGCCTTACACACCATTCCGAGGAGTCCATTCCATGATGACCGCTGAACAGATCCTGAGCGCCCACAAGTCCAACGTCGAAGTGCTCTTCGGCCTCGGCAGCAAGGCCTTCGAAGGCGTCGAGAAGCTGATCGAGCTGAATGTCCAGACCGCCAAGGTCGCGATGACCGAAGCTGCCGATGCGACGCGCGCCGCCCTGTCTGTCAAGGACGCGCAAGAACTGCTGGCCCTGCAAGCCGGCCTGCTGCAGCCGAGCGCCGAGAAGGCCGCCGCTTACAGCCGCCACGTCTACGAGATCGCTGCCGCGACCAACGCCGAAGTCGCCCGGGTCGCCGAAGCGA
The DNA here is from genome assembly GCA_039922395.1 of Caldimonas sp. Classification (GTDB taxonomy): domain Bacteria; phylum Pseudomonadota; class Gammaproteobacteria; order Burkholderiales; family Burkholderiaceae_C; genus Schlegelella_A. The sequence continues at coordinate 4,665 of JBDSAB010000549.1, read as the reverse complement.
CCGCGACCGAAGCGCAAGCGAAGTTCCTGGCTGTCGTCGACACCGCCGTGAAGAACGCGCCGGCCGGCAGCGAGAACGCCGTCGCCCTCGTCAAGTCGGCCGTGGCCGCCGCGACCAACGCGTACGAAGGCGTGCAGAAGGCCGCCAAGCAGGCTGCCGACGTCGCCGAAGCGAACTTCCAGGCCCTGTCGACGAGCGCCGTCCGCGCGACGAACGGCTCGAAGATCAAGCGCGCTGCCTGATCTCCGATCTCTCTGATAGCAAACGGCCCGCTCTGCGGGCCGTTTTTCATGGGGACGCCACTTCACGACACGCTGCTTATTCATCAGTGGAATAAACAAGCAACCAAAGAGTCATTCCCAGCGCAGGGACGGCCCCGTACATTCCCTGATCCGAACGGCGTGGCGCGCTAGCGGGTACCGTTGCCGGCCCCGATCGCGAACGTCACGACCCCCTTGACCATGTACCAGTACACCGAGTTCGACCGCCTGTTCGTGCAGCGCCGCGCGGCGCAGTATCGCGATCAGCTGACCCGCAATCTCGCCGGCCAGCTCAGCGACGACGACTTCCGGCCATTGCGCCTGCAGAACGGCTGGTACGTGCAGCGCCACGCGCCGATGCTGCGGATCGCCGTGCCCTACGGCGAGATCAACGCGAACCAGCTGCGCGCGCTCGGCCGCATCGCCCGCGAGTTCGACCGTGGCTACGGTCACTTCACGACGCGCCAGAACCTGCAGTTCAACTGGATCCCGCTCGATCGCAGCGCCGACGTGATGGAGGCGCTCGCCGCGGTCGACATGCACGGCATCCAGACCAGCGGCAACTGCATCCGCAACATCACCAGCGATGCGTTCGCGGGCATTGCACCTGACGAAGTCGTCGATCCGCGCCCGTACATCGAGATCCTGCGACAGTGGAGCACGCTGCATCCGGAGTTCGCGTTCCTGCCGCGCAAGTTCAAGATCGCGGTGACCGGTGCGACCGAAGACCGCGCCGCGATCGGCTGGCACGACATCGGGCTTCAGTTGCTGAAGAACGAGGCCGGCGAGATCGGCTTCAAGGTGCTGGTCGGCGGCGGCATGGGCCGCACGCCGGTCATCGGCATCACGATCCGCGAGTTCCTGCCGTGGCAGCAGGTGCTCGTCTTCATCGAAGCGATCGTCCGCGTCTACAACCGCTACGGCCGGCGCGACAACATGTACAAGGCGCGCATCAAGATCCTCGTCAAGGCCGAAGGCCAGAAGTTCGTCGACGCGGTGAATGCCGAGTTCGTCAACATCCTCGAGCGCGACGCCGGCGGAAGCGAGCACATCATTCCGCAGGCCGAGTTCGACCGGGTCTCGCCCAGCTTCCGGCTGCCCGAAGGTCTGGTCGAAACGACCGAGACCGCGGCGCCGCAGACCGATGTCGAGCCCGCCTTTGCGCGTTGGCTTCAGCGCAACGTGCACGGCCACCGACTGGCCGGCTATCGCGCCGTGACGCTGTCGCTGAAGCGCCCCGGCCAACCGCCCGGCGATGCGACCGCTGACCAGATGGACGGCGCGGCTGCCCTCGCCGACCGCTACAGCCATGGCGAGCTGCGCGTGACGCACGACCAGAACCTGGTGCTGCCGTGGGTGCGCCAGAGCGACCTGCATGCGCTCTGGCTGGCCGCCCGCGAGGCCAGCTACGCGACTCCGAACATCGGCCTGCTGACCGACATGATCGCCTGCCCCGGCGGCGACTTCTGCGCGCTCGCGAACGCGCGCTCGATCCCGATCGCGGCGGCGGTCACCGAGCGCTTCTCCGACCTCGACGAGCTTTACGACATCGGCGACATCGACCTGCACATCAGCGGCTGCATCAATTCGTGCGGCCACCACCACAGCGGTCACATCGGCATCCTCGGCGTCGACAAGGACGGCGCCGAGTGGTACCAGATCACCCTCGGCGGCTCCGACGGCTCGACGTTGAGCGGCCAGTCAGTCCCCGGCAAGGTCATCGGCCCCTCGTTTGCGGCCGACGAGGTGCCCGACGTGATCGAAGCGGTCGTCGATACCTACCGGGAGCGCCGTGCCGCCAACGAGCACTTCATCGACACCGTGCGGCGCGTCGGCCTCGACCCTTTCAAGGTGTCCGCCAATGGCGCGCGCCGCAGCACCGCAGCCGCGCACGCCGCCTGACCATCGTTCATCAGCACCATGCGATTCATCGAACCTCGCCGCAACCCCTGGCGCTCCCTCAGCGGTGAAGATGGTCCGGTCGTCGGCATCCAGCCGGTCGCGAACCTGCTGCTCGACTTTGCTCAATGGCACGCGTTCCGGGCCCAGTGGCCCGAAGGCATGCCGGTCGGCGTGGCGCTCGGCAACGACGTCGATGTCGAGGAGCTTGCGCCGGATCTGCCGCGCCTCGCGCTGGTCGCGCTGAACTTTCCGAAATGGGTCGACGGCCGCGCCTACAGCCAGGCGCATCTGCTGCGCGCACGCTATCGCTTCGCGGGCGAGATTCGCGCAACCGGCGAAGTGCTGGTCGACATGCTGCCGCTGCTGCAGCGCACCGGCTTCGATGCGGTGGTGCTGCGCGGCGACCAGTCGCAGGACGCAGCGCGCCGCGCACTCGGCTTCTTCCCGGGGCACTACCAGGGCGATGTGCGCGATGCGCAGCCGCTGTTCGCGAAGCCCGAGGGCACCGCCGAAGCGCTGGTGCGCAAGGCCGCGCCCCAGTTCGTCAGCGCCGGAGAAGGCATTTGAGCGCGGTCGAGTTCCATGGGCGACACACTTCCGGTTTCGACCAACGCCTCGCAGGCGCAGTCGATCGGCTGACGCTCGCCGCGAACATCCACGCCGGCCGCATCGTCCAGGCGACCAGCCTGGGCGCAGAGGACATGGTCCTTACCGACCTCGTCGCCCGCCATCGCCTCGGCATCGCGGTCGCGACCTTGCAGACCGGCAAGCTGCACGCCGAGACGCTGGCCTTGATCCCGGCGATCCGGGCGCATTACGGGATCGATGTCGAGCGCTGGGAGCCACGCGCCGAAGCCGTGGTGCAGTTCGTCCGCAATCACGGCGAGCGCGCGATGTACGAGTCGGTCGCGCTGCGCAAGAACTGCTGCGCGATCCGCAAGCTCGAGCCGCTGTCGCGGATGCTCAACGAGCGCAGCGCGTGGGTCACCGGCCTTCGGCGCGAGCAGTCGGCCGAGCGCAGCGACGTGCCGTTCGGCGAGCTCGACGACGCCGGCCGGACCAAGTTCAATCCGCTCGCCGACTGGAGCCAGGCCGACGTGTGGCACTACATCCGCACGTTCGAGGTGCCGTACAACGCGCTCCACGATCGCTTCTTCCCGAGCATCGGCTGCGAGCCCTGCACCCGCGCGATCGCGCTCGGCGAAGACGTCCGTGCCGGCCGCTGGTGGTGGGAATCCGAGGGCGCGAAGGAGTGCGGTCTGCACGTGCACCCCGCCGCAGAGACCGCTTCGTCGTCGACTCTCGCCGAATCGCGCTTCACCCCGGGAGTCCCCGCATGAACGCTCCGTTGAGCGCGCGCCAGCTGCTGCCGCAGATCGACCACTCGCACCTCGACTGGCTCGAGGAAGAAGCGATCTTCATCCTGCGCGAGACCGCCGCCGCGTTCGAGCGGCCGGCCCTGTTGTTCTCGGGCGGCAAGGATTCCTGCGTCGTGCTGCGGCTTGCCGAAAAGGCCTTCAAGCGCCGCAACGGTGCCGACCGCTTCGAGGGTCGCCTGCCCTTCCCGCTCCTGCATGTCGACACCGGCCACAACTTCCCCGAGGTGATCGAGTTCCGCGATCGCCGCGTCGCCGAGATGGGAGAGCGTCTGGTCGTCGGCCACCTCGACGATTCGATCGCACGCGGCACGGTGCGCCTCGCCGACCCGCTCGAATCGCGCAACGGCCATCAGACGGTCGCGCTGCTCGAGGCGATCGAAACGAATCGCTTCGACGTGCTGATCGGCGGCGCCCGGCGCGACGAGGAAAAGGCACGCGCGAAGGAACGGATCTTCTCGCACCGGGACAGCTTCGGCCAATGGCTGCCGAAGGAGCAGCGGCCCGAGCTCTGGACTCTCTTCAACACGCGCATCCGGCCGGGCGAGCACATGCGCGCGTTCCCGATCAGCAACTGGACCGAGCTCGACGTCTGGCTCTACATCGAGCGCGAGCGCATCCCGCTGCCATCGCTCTACTACACCCATGCGCGCGACGTCGTGCGGCGCAAGGGCCTGCTGGTGCCGGTGACGCCGGTCACACCAGTGCGGCCCGGCGAAGCGGTCGAGCGCGTCGACGTGCGCTTTCGCACTGTCGGCGACATGACCTGCACCTGCCCGGTCGAAAGCGATGCGGTCGACGCCGCCGAGGTGGTCGCCGAGACGCTGGAGGTGACGGTCAGCGAGCGCGGCGCGACCCGCATGGACGACCGAACCTCGGACTCCTCGATGGAGCGGCGCAAGAAGGAAGGCTACTTCTGATGAGCACGACCCTGGCCGAGCGCCCCACCGCGCCGCACCGCCTGACGCCGCCGACAGCGGCAGCCGATCGGCGCGCGCTGCGCTTCCTGACCGCCGGCTCGGTCGACGACGGCAAGAGCACCTTGATCGGCCGCCTGCTGTTCGACAGCCGGGCGATCCTCGCCGACCAGCTCGACTCGCTGCAGGCGCGCGCCGGCGACGCGCCGA